>CAJOLV010000004.1:0-52543 GCA_905235515.1 uncultured Bacilli bacterium
GATGGTCCGCATTTCGCCCTTGATGGGGGCGGCTAGTAACAGAGGGCTAATATCTGCCCGACTATGAAAAACCACCGGATTGTCCGGTGGATATTTATTATCGCTCAAAAAACTCGCTTGGAAAAGTCTATTAAAGGAAGTTTTTATGTATAAAAGAAAAATTGAAAAGAATTATTGTTCCACATTATTTAACATCTCTTGTTGCCTCTAAATAATAATTATTTTATTTTTAAATAAAATGTATTTATAATGAAATCAAATAAGAATTCTTGTTTATGTTTTACATAAAAAGGTTTTTTGTGGAGGAATTCAATTTATGAAGAATTCAGTAAGTAAATTGTTTGTATTGTTAGCAAGCACTTTTTTGAGTGTTTCTCTATCTGCTTGTGGCGGTAATAATAGTGAGGAACAACCACCAGAAGAAAAGCCACAACATATCCATCACTACGATGGATACAAAGTTGATGGTGATTATCACTATCAAAAGTGTACTGAATGCGGTGAAGAAACTGTTAAAGAAAAACATCGTGGTGGAACATCTACTTGTGAACACAAAGCAATATGTGAAGTTTGTGGCGCTGAATATGGTGCTTTAGATGAACACCAATTTGGTGCGTGGATCATGGAAGATGGTAATAATGAAAAACATTACCATGAATGCTCTGTCTGTCACACTAAAGAATATGCTGACCATGTCTTTGATCAAGAGATAGAACGTGATGAATATCTCGTTGGTGAAAAACAAACTGAGTGTGAACACGATAATGTTTACTATAAATCTTGTAGATGTGGTGCTTATTCTACACTTGAAACAGATATATTTACTGTTCATATTAGCCATGACTTCTCTTTAGAGACAGTCTTAGATGGCGACGCTAATAGAGCATCAGAAGCGACATGTACTGAACCAGCTTCCTATTACTATGTATGTAGTAAATGTGGTGCATTTGATTCTGATCATCCAGAACATACATTCACTTATGGTGAAGCTAAGGGCCATAACTATGGCACACTCCACGAAGAAGTAAAAACCTTTGGTACATATCACTCTAATTACTACCATTGTGTGGATTGTGGTAGATACTTTGAACAAGTCGAAGAAGGTGGAGTGACTAAATACGTTGAAAAAGAATATGAAGATGTCTTTGACTCCAGCAAGAATCAATACAATAGCGATGAAACTGCTGGTAGTGAAGAGAATCCATATATCATCACCTGTAAAGAAGATATCTATTATTTAAGAGATCTCACTAACGCTACAACAGCAAATAATTTTGCTGGTAAATATTTCAAAGTGATGAATGATATCGACTTTGCTAATGATGAAGAACATACCTTCGGTATGCCAATCGGCTATGGCGACGCCAAACCATTCAGTGGTATCTTCGATGGTCAAAATCATAAATTTAGTAATATTCGTTTAGAAACCATCCATGGTGCAGAAAAAGATTTAGGTGATGCTTTAGCCTTATTCTCCAGACTTACCAATGGCACAATTAAAAACTTAAAATTAGAAAACTATATCTCATTTGGTAGTGGCCAAAGATGCGCTGGCTTTGTCGCCAGAATGGCAGGTGGCACAATTGAAAATGTTGAATTAGTGTCAGGTCATATTAAAGGCACAACAGAATGTGCTGGTATCGTTGGTTGTATCATTGGTGATGCAAACAATATGTCACTAATTAAGAACTCTATTAATAGAGCAAAGATTGAATCTATCGGTAATGCCTATCCATGTTTAGGTGGTATTGTTGGTGCTTGTGTTAATAACTGTGTTGGTAGTTATAAGATTGAATCTTGTCAGAATTATGGTTTAATCGACGCAACCGAAGCTCAAACACTTGGTTATTCAGGTGGTATCATCGGCTTAACAAGAGTATTTGCCTCTGGTAGTGATAAAACTGGCTTGATCACTGAATGCCGTAACTTTGGTGATGTTACATCAAGCAAAGGTCAATTAGGTGGTATTGCTGGTATAGTTCGTGCTGGTAGACTTGAACACAATTATCAATACACTGAAGCCAAGATATCAAAAGTAGTGGGAGATGTTGAAACTAACCCAGGCGAAACTGAATTATATGGTGGCGCTAGCAAATTAGGCCATATCGTCGGTGAAATGGCAGCAGCTGGTACAGGTGTTGCAGAACATAACTGCTTCTGTGATGTTGATGGACAACCTGCTCATAAACTAGGTGAAGGTCAACCATTAAATGATGAAGCAACATGTTACCATGTTGGACATGACAACTACAGTGTCTGTTCTATTTGTGGAGAAACCTCAGGTTCAATCATTCCAATGACTGATCACCATATGGAATGGGTAACTACAGAAGATACCCATGAACACAAATGTACAAATGATGGTTGTGTTGTTACAGAAGGTGCTGAACCTCATAACTTTGTCTATCAAGAGAGCGAGCACATCGATCCAACTCCATCACAAGATGGACTCAATGTCTATGTCTGCTCTATCTGTAATTACAGAAAAGAAGAAGTATTGAAATATAGTTGTGACTCTCACGTATTAGTGTATAACGCAGGAACGCCTGCAACATGTCACTCCACAGGTTTAAGCGCATCTTATCATTGCGATGCATGTGGTAGATATTATAGTGACGCAGAAGGCGAACACGAAGTGACCGCAGCAAGTTTAATCCTTCCTATCGTGCCACATAGTTTAGTAAAACACGATACAGAATTAGGTATTGCTCACGAAATTAAAGAGCACTATACATGTTCATTTGCTGATCATGATGTCAGTGAAGGCCAATACTTCGATAGTGAAGGCAATGTTCTTGATGAAAGTGATGTATTCATTGGTGAAGGTAGCTTTGGTAAAGAAGGCTATGGCACAGAAGCCAATCCATATATGATTTATAATGCAACTGACCTCTGGAAGGTCAAAGACCTTGCTAACGCCACAACTGATAATCATACATTCGCTGGTGAATTTATTAAATTAGGCGCCGATATTGATGTTACTGGAGATACAAATGCCGGTTCTATCGGTAATGCTGATTCAAGGCCATTTAGTGGAACATTTGATGGTAATAACCACACAATCACTGGCTTTACAAGATCTGGTAATGACTCAATCGCTCTATTCTCAAGAGTGACAAATGGAACAATCTCAAATCTAAAGATGGCTGATGTCAGTGTTACTATCACAGGTTCCCAAAGAGGCGCAGCGGTTGTGGCTCGTGCCGAAAACGCCATCATTTCAAATGTTCAAGTTTTATCCGGCACCATTAGTGGTAAAGCACAAACAGGTGGTATCGTTGCGTTTGCTCTAGGAACAACATACATCTTAGATTGTATCAATAGCGCAACCATCACAAGTACAGGCGCATCTACAGGTGGTATTTTAGGTACAACACACACTGACACAACACTAAAAGCCATTCATAGATGTGTTAATAATGGTGCAATTACAGGTGCTTCTGATGGCACAGGCGGTATTGTTGGCGGCAACAACAACTCAAAAACTCAATTAACTATCCAAGATTGTGTCAACAATGGTACTGTCCATGGTGCTGGTAATGGTACAGGCGGTATCTTAGGTGCGACAGGTGGTGGCGGAACTTCCGTCACAAACATCACTGATTGTGTCAATACTGGTGCTATTTCTGGTGCCGCCTATGTCGGTGGTATCGGTGGCATCATGAGAGAAGGTAACAAAACCGATTCACTTATTACCGGTTGTACAAATAAAGGCAATGTTGTTGGCACAAGTGTTGGTGTTGGTGGTATTACTGGTATATCAAGGATTAACACCACAAATTGTAAGTGTTTATATACCGTTACAATTAACGAATTAGCCGCTAGCACATTAGCCGCAATTGGCGAAACAAAAAGTGACGCTGGTGGTTCAACACCAGGTATCATTGGTTACATTACTGCCACTGCTGGTAATGGTGCTACAGTGTCTGGCATCTTAGTGGATGCTGATGGAAACGAATACGTCCCAGCTCCATAAAAACAAATAACAATCATAAAATAGGGACTAGGTTTGATAATCTAGTCCTTTTTAAATAGCCTTAATTTGCCCATAAAATATGTAAAAAGTTTTTTCAAATTTTTAATCTAAATTTTCAATTGTTACAGTGAAAATATGAAATATTTTTTCTTTACAAAGATAAGAATGAAGGGTTATAGTTTCCATAGGAAGGTTTTTATTTTTATAAATAAAAAGTGAGGTATCTGTATGAAATATAAAGTACCTATTCTATTAGCAATGATTATGGCGTTATCTTCATGTGGCCAAAAACCAAGTGATGGTGGTGATAATCCTCCTGATGGCGGTAATACCCCAATAGTAGAAATCATCTCCTTAGATGCTTCTTTAGAAAGAACAATATATGTTGTCGGAGACACTCTTGATTATCAAAACATTAATGTGAGATTAACTAAAAGTGATCAAACTAATGTTGATATTAGCTATGCTAACTTTAACGCTAACAATATTGATGTGAAGCTATATGACTCTTCTAATAACATAGTGAATTACACGGAAGCTTTTAGCGAAGAGGGAGATTATAACCTCTCAGTATTTATGAAAAATAAAGACACTCTGAGAGATAACATTGAAATTAATGTTGAACCAGTAGTGACACCGAAAGAAATGGAATCAATTTCTATTAGTTATGATAAGACCTCATATTATGAATTTGAAACCATTGATTTAAGTTCATTAACAGTCACAATTCATTATGACGATAGTAGTGAAACTACCATTAGTAATTCACAATTAAATGAATATGGTTTATCTATATCACTATTAGATTTATCTAATAGAGAAGTAGCGTTAACCAGCGAATTATCATTAGGAAACTATAAATTAGTAGTGGCTAATTTTGATAACACCATTAAAGATGAAAAAGCTATCACAGTAGTGGAAGAAGACTTTGGTGTGATTGGTAATGAAGACTTAGAAACATTACAAAATACTTTTAAATATGAAAATGAACAATATATTGCTGAAGAATCACGTTCATTAAAAATCTTTGATGATTTCTTTAATAAAGGCACCTATAGTGTTTCATTACAAAGAACCTCTAGTGGCTATGATGACTATCTCATCTTTGCCTATAACCCAACTGATCATTCCTATTATTCATATGGCTTAAACTTAGCTAATAAATTACAAATCACCTATTATAGTGGCGATAAACTTATTTTAGTCAAAGCACTTGATATAGTAGTGACTACTCAATCTACTTTAGCAATCGCTTTTAACCAAGATACCGGTGCGGTTGATTATTTCTTAAATGGTAATTTTGTCTACGCGAACAATATTAATTCAACAGGCAATTTAAAATATGGTTTATATGCAGGTACGAAAGGCTGCGTCTTTTCTAATGTTATGAAAAATGATGATGACACTCTTTTAGATAATGGAGAAAACAATTTTATTACCGCTTATGGAACAATTACTTATAGTAATAATAAATTCCAAGTCAATTCAAACGCTGCTCTTAGTTATCATAAATCTAAGACATTAAAATATGGTGAATTTGAAGCAACATATAACGCTAATGATGCCACAGGTATTATTGGTCTAGCCTTCTGTATTGATAATAATGGTCATACCACTTTCTTTAGGGAAGAAGATATTACATATTACTATCTATGTGTCACAAATCATGGCACAGTTGGTCTATACCGTGTCGCTAATAAAGTAGCCTCATTAGTAAAAAATATTAATACCAAAGAGTATTACAAAGATAGAGATCATACCTTAAAAGCAGTGAGAGATTTAAATGGCACAATTCACACATTCTTAGACGGTGTGTATTGTTTCTCATATGTTGATAGACACCCTTTAGAAGGTGATAAGTTTGGTATCAGTGCTTCTTGTAGTGGAGTGACATATTCTCACTTCTCCGCTAAAGCGATATTATCACCTGCTAATGAAACTATCTCTCAATTTGATGTTCCATCTGGTTCCTTCTATCAAAATAAAGATTTCATCGTAGCGAACGCACAAAACTCACTCTTAGTGAGTAAGACCCCTGGCACCCTTAATGGCACGATTGAAGCAGAAATCGCCATGGGTAAACACTACCAAACCGGTTTAGTCTTTAGACTTACTAAACCAGAAGTCACTAACTATTTACAAGATGAAAGTGGACTCTCTTACTATTGGTTAAATATTAAGAGTGATAATCGAATTGTCTTTGGTAAAGTGAAAAATGGTAGTGTCACTTGGTCAATAGAGAAATATATGCCATATTTCATGGGCAACGCCTCGAAAGCGAAGATTGTCATGGATGGTAATCATATCTATGCCTATTACTCAAATGTTCTAACGTTCCACTACGTGGATAATGATCCATTAACTGGTTTATATTATGGCTTTAGAAGTGATAGCCAAGGTGGAGCTATCTATAAAGGTATCTCCTTCACTTCTAGTACCGAACATGAACAATATCAGTATTTAATCTTTGGTCACTCATACACTCAATTATGGCACCGCTATAGAGAAGACTTTGCGGAACTAGGCACTAATATTAACAATATCGGTATCGGTGGTTCTCAATCTATCCATTGGAGTAATCAATATCAAGATGAAGTTACTTGCTATAACCCTGAATGGGGTATCTATTGGAATGGTATTAATGATATTAATGTTGATGTTCCAGTTGACACAATCGCAGACCGTTATGAAACTTGCTTACTCTATCTTAAGAATAAACTTCCAAACTTCAAATGTGTCGTCTTATCCGTTTCTCGTTGTGCACATGAAAAATCGATGGCGAGATTAGAACAAATCACCGCCGTCAATCAAAAGATTAAAGCATTATGTGATGAACATGATTGGTTAGTTTATGTTGATGTAGAAAAAATCTTCTGTGATGAATCAAGTAATCCAATTAATTCTAACTTTGTTGATACATTACATCCAACTCCAGCTGCCTATAAATTAGTCGCTCCACTGGTAGTAGATGTGATTAAAAACTATGGGAAATAAAGGAGGGCACTAAGATGAAAAAGATTTATTTAATGATTCCTCTCTTATTAGGATTAACTCTAGCCTCATCTTTACAAGTGGAGAAGTTATCTTCTAAAGAAGAGACAGGTCTTGCCTCTTCATATGGTTCAAGATTAGAAAAATATCAACAAGACGCGATTGAGAGTCTTAATGTAGTTGATCTAGATGACTATCGAGCCGCTCAAGCGGAAGAGATTAATAATTTAAAACAAGAAACAATCACTAAAATTAATCAATGTGAAGATTATAGTGAAATTGACTCTATTGTCTCTAGTTATAATCGATATCTATTAACGATTAAAACTGATGCTCAAATGACAGAAGAAGAACAAGAAGAGATTCCACAAAGTGATACCTACTATATTTCTTCACTAAATGACTTATTAGATTTTAGAGATGATGTTAATTCTGGTTATAACTATTCAGGAGAAACAGTTAAATTAACTAGCGATATCATTATTCCAAATGGTTTTAACTTCGGTGATTCGATTGGTTACACAAATGATATGGCATTCCGCGGCACATTTGATGGTGATAATCATAAGATCTCTGGTTTTACTAAAACCGGAGCGGACTCTGTCGCTTTGTTCTCTAGAGTCACTAATGGAACAATTAAAAACCTCGTGATAGAAAATGTTAATGTCACTTGTACCGGTCAAAGAGGAGCAGGTCTAATTGCGCGTATTGAAAACGCCACTATTCAAAACGTTAGTATTACTGGTAACTCAGTTGTGACAGGCACAAAAGAAAGTGGTGGCATGGTTGGAGTTTCCTTAGGAAATAACACAATCACTAACTGCTCTAACGCTGCTTCTGTTAATGGCACTACCACCTATGGTGTGGGTGGTATTGTTGGCCATATCTATAATGGCACGATCACTTTTACTAATTGTGAAAATACCGGAACGATATCTAGTGTCGGTGAATATGTCGGAGGTATCTTAGGATACACAACTGCCTCAGCAACCTCTATTACAATTAAAGATTGCACAAATAGAGGTAATGTCACTAGTAACGCTGGTAATGGTTGTGGTGGTATCTTAGGTGCGACCGCAGATAATATAGTTAACTTAACATTAACAATTGATGGTTGTGCTAATTATGGTACAGTGACTGGCTACGCCCATGTCGGTGGTATTGCCGGCTTACCAAGAGCTAGTGGCTACTACACTGGTGGAACATCCTCAACAATTGTTGATTGTGAAAATAGAGGAAATGTTATTTCTACTAGTGCTTCATCCGTTGGCGGTATTGTTTCTAGAGCGAGAATTAATGTAAGAAACTGTGGTTGCTTACCAACAGTAACATTAAAATCAGGTTCAACCACTAAAGTGGCTAGTGAATGTAATGAAATCGGTAATTCTTCAACACCTGGATATATATGCGCTTTAGTTGATACATCTGGTAATTATCGCGGAAATGTATCAGGAAGTTATCTAATATCCTAATTTATATTAAAAAAACATTTATAGAGGCATCTTAAAGATGCCTTTTTTAACAGACTGGACACTTTGCACGAGAATTGACAAACTGTCCACTGACACTAGACACTTTGATTGACAATTAGCAAGCTGTCCACTATAATGGTGGTAAAGTGAGATGCTGTTATGATAAAAAGAGAAAAATATCTTAAACAAATTCGTGGATTTTACGATAGTGATTTAATAAAAGTAATCGTTGGAATTAGAAGAAGTGGTAAGTCTTTTATACTTCAACAGATTATGGATGAGATTAAACAAAAAACAGATAATATCATTTATCTAAATTTTGAACGTACCTCTGATTATCTAAAAGCCTCAGATTCTAATGAATTAGTTAAATATATTAATGAGAATAAAACAGCAGGAAAATGTTATATCTTTTTAGATGAAATACAGGAAGTCAAAGACTGGCATTTAGCGGTCAAAGATTTACGATTAGATAATAATTCTATTTTTATTACTGGAAGCAACTCCAAACTTCTTTCATCAGAAATAACTTCGTATTTATCTGGTCGATATGTTAGTTTTAGAATCCGTCCTTTTGTTTATAAAGAAATAATGGAGTTAGGAAAGGAATTAAACTTTAATATCGATTTAAATGACTATCTAGTGTGGGGTGGTATGCCAGGAAGATTCTATTTGAATCATGACGAACAAATCACATATTTGAAAGATTTAGAAGCGACAATTGTCTATAACGACTTGATTAGAAGATATAGAATTCAAAAAGTTGTTGCCTTTAAAAAGATTGTTAAATTTATTCTCCAAAACAACTCAAGAATCTTTTCTGCTCGTAGTATCCAAAAATATCTAAAGGATGAATGTGAATCAATTTCACTTATGACCGTTCTTAAATATATCCAGTATCTAAAAGAAGCCTATATTATTGATGCAATATCTCAATATTCAAAAAGAACCAAGAAAGAATTAGCGTATTATGAAAAAATCTATAATTCTGATGTTTGTTTCAATTCGTTATCTGTCACAAACAATAGATATGACTTGGATCATAACTTAGAAAATATCGTTTATAATGAATTACTTTATATGGGATATGAAGTTAAAGTTTATAATAATAATTCCAAAGAAGTGGATTTTTACGCTAATAAAGATGGGAAAGAATATTATATTCAAGTCGCCTATAGTGTGGTTGACCCAGAGGCCTATGAGAGAGAATTTAACGCCTTTATTGGATTAAATCCATTAAGTCAAAAAATACTTATTACTAATGACTCTATTGATTATTCAACAAGTATCGTAAAGCATATCCAATTTAAAGACTTTTTATTGTTAGAATCTTTGGATTAAGCATTAGCTAACATGAAACACAAACAATAAGAAAATAAAGATAATACTGATAAATATTGTATAAATAGCAGTAGGGACGATTGTAGTTCTAATGATTTTCCCTTCTTTTCCATTTGTACCGACAGTCGCACTGTCAAGCCGAGCACTTCTTTTGAGAACGTAGATGCTGGTTTCTCACGCCAACATCATCACGTGGGATGCATTTCTGCAGAGCCTCTTGTCGTGCCTGTCTTAATGGTTGCTTACATCGAAGAGCATGTTGCGCCACCAACCAAAGCGGTTTTTTAGTCCCGGATACCAAAGCTGGTCTTGCACTAAGAATGCAGCATCCCACATTCTGTTCCTTATTTGGTTGAGCCCCAGCCATCAGCAAGATGACTTCACTGGGATCCAATGTGCTTACATTATAAACCCTTGTCAACAGAAAATGTCGGACATGATTTGACCTCCTAATAATAAAACACTATTTTTTAACTCTTTACGCATAATGCGCGCACTCGCGCCAAGCAATTGGCGCGCGATGAAAAATAATAAAAATAGCAAAAAAAATATTAATGAATATTAATAAAGGAAAAATAGAAAATTTTATTTAGTAAACTAAATACTTTTTCTGCAGTAAATAGGGCTAAAAAACTTATATTCAATTTGTATTCACAAATGAATATTGGTCAAAATGAGGTGTAAAAAATCAAATTTATATTTATAAATTACAGCGCGTATGCGCACTAACTTTTAAAGTTAGTAATGCGCGCATCAAAATAAAAAGACTATGTATTTATCAGACATTAGTATATATGGGGGGACTTTTTTCCCTCAGTAGTGATCGATAGGAGGCAAACAAAATGAACATGAACGAGAGAAACTACAAAAGATTTAAAGCATTTACTGATTATGTAATTGAAAAGGCATCAGATGAACAAGTTGAATACTTACTAGATGTCTTAGCGGATGCATGTGAATATGCCGCTGAACAATGTAAGAAAATGGCGATAATCCATAAAACCAAGAATTAAGAAAGAGTCATATTTTAGGAGGTAAAAAACTATGGCAAAAAGAAGTATGTACACAGTGTGGGTGGATAATTATATTGGAGAACCTGAATTAATATTTACCGCACCTACATTTAGAGCAAAGGCACAAGTATTTGAATATGCGAAATCTTTACTAACGTTACCAGCATATTATCAATGTAGAATATTAGTAAGAAAAGTATTCATCCGAGATGGTGTAGTGGATGAGAATTGTATTGAATGGGAATTCACTGATGAGGATCTATAAAACTTATTAAGGAGATAATTGAAAATGCAATACAAAGAAATGCTAGATTTAGTAGCAAAATACTTCAAAACTCACGAAACAGAAGCGTGGGTGATAGCACAAGCGGCGAACTAGTATCATTTAGAAAAAAACATATCAACTAATCAAGAGAAATCCACAAATATTCAAATGGCGTGATGAATAGTAATTCGTTTATTATATAAACAGCTATGTTAAAAATTGAATTTACTTTAAGTCAACAAAAAACACCTTTTATAGAATCGCTTCTATATTCTTTTTATAGCGGGGAGATGACCATCAATAATGAAGTGGTTAAAAGTGATATCGAAAGGCTTTTCTACATTAAAAAGATTGGGACTAACCAATCACCTAATATAGTTTGTTTGTATCTTGATGACAAAAGCAAAGTTATTAAAGGATTGATTGCTTTTCAAAAAGATAAAAACAAATTCACTTTGTTAAAACAAGTTAGTAAAAACAGCAACCTTTTCTCTATCGTTGAATCCTCTTCTATTATAGGGTCTTTACAACATAAGTTTGAAAAAGGCAACAAGGTGTTATTATTAAAAGACATCTTATTTGATTTATCAAAATCGTATTACGAATACATTGGTCTATTTTTGCCATCCCCAAAAACACAGGGTAGTAGAAATACATATCGCTTTGTTTTTGACAAACCAAATATGTTTTCCGTCAGTGTTTTGGATTCAATTTATAAAGATAAAGATTTCTACATAATTAATTTTGATGATATTGATGAAGGAACATATCTTTTCGATATCAGGAACATGAGTAAAAAATGTTATCAAAGACATGATATCTTTTATTTAAACAAAGACACTGGTGTGTTGTCAGATTTTATAATTACTTTCTTTAAGAAAGTTGTTCAAAACATTTATCTACCAATTTATTATCTTTTTGAATCTAATCAATTTGATGATTATTCATTCACAAAAAGAAGTTTATGTATTGAAGAATTAAAAAACATCGTCGAACTTAAACATCAATGCGAATTTAACGTTGCTTTAAAAGAAAGAATTAGCAAATGCACTTATGAAGACTTCTTATTAATTTATAACGCTCAAAAAGAAGTGGAGAGCATTGATAAGTTAGATGAATACAAAGAAGAAGTGGTTGAAGAGATTGCAGTCACTAAACATTTATTAGACGAAAACTTCATTCAATATATAACTTCATCGGAAATTGGTGGGGTAATTGAAGATAACTATGTTTTCTTCCCTGAATATGAAAACTTCCCACTTATTGAAGTGCTTGATGATGAAATTAAGATAAAAACTAATAGATTTTCTAACGATACTTACAAATATCCATATTCAATCAAACAATTCAAATCTAAAGAAAAAGAATTCAAGAGTAGGCTGTTTGATTTAATGTTTAATCATCGTTCTTCTAGAATCCATACATTAAAAGCGCTCATTAGTAAAATTAAAAACAAAAAGTTTAACAAGGACGAAGCAGATCTCATTAACAGCGTTAACTACGAAATCGCATTGTCATTTGCGTCCTTATGGGAAAGTGATTATAGACACTTTTCTCAAGAAATCGAAAATCTTGAAAAAGAATATGTTGAATGGAAGGTTTTGAATTCACTAGAAGACATATCTATCTCAGAAGAATCAGAATTATTATTCACAGCCTATAAAGATGATGCCAGTAGTGGCTCAACAGAAGATTACTCAAAAAGAAAACCAAAACAATATATTGATAAGTCTTTATATTTATTAGGCCAAATTGCTGGTCGTGTCAGTAAAATCTATGAACAAGCCGAACAATACGGTTTTAAGCGTAAAAACATCCATATATTTGAATACAAAGATTTGACGAATTTTGACTATGGTAGTCTTAAAACTGACAAACATAGAGTTAATACATTTGTTGTTTTAGGGCAGAGCCCCCATAGTGCGGTTGGCAAAGGATTATATGATTCCCCAATTGATATGTTTAAAAACGAAAAAGACTTGTTGCCACTTTTCGAAATATGCGAATATAACAATGCAAGCAATTCTTTAGCACCTATTAGTGCCTCAAGATTAATTAAAGCATTTGAAACATTTAATTTAGACAAAATAAACATTTAATTATGAATATAGAAGATAAACCCAATTTATTAATTTGCCCTGATTGTGGACATGTAGTTTCAATTCATGCTAATTATTGTCCTTTATGCGGAGCAACGATAGCTTCAAAGGCCCTGATTATAATTATGAAAACAATGATGTTGAAGACATACTCAAAAAAACATTTGGAAGTTAACAAATAGAATTAATGCAGAAGAACTTGCGTACCAAATTTTAAAAATAAATAACTATATTACCGAAAGAAAGGAACAAAGTGAAAAATGACAAAAACACAACTAGATCCAAGAGTGTGGTTAATTGAAAACGAAGACCTATGGGAAAACGCGGGTGATTACATTGAATTTCATTGTCCACTTGAACAAGTTCCACAAGATGTCTTAGAACTAGCCGAAGCCTATAAAAAAAGAATTGAAAGAATTACACAACAAGACGCTATTCTAGACAGTATGGGTGTTCCTAGAGTACAAATCGTTCCAATGCCAAATTTAGATGAAATAGACGACGACTAGTAGACTCAAACAAAAAGGGGCTGTTCAAAAACCTAAAATAGGTAAGTAGATTGTCCCTTTTATTATGAAAAGAGGCGAAATCGCAAGAAATCGCCTCTTTTGTTACAATATCTCTATCTGACGGAGGTATTGACAACCGCTCTATTCAAGTCGAAGGGGTTTTTTGGAATTACTAAACAAGATTATGGATATGTGAGAGTTAGAAGAAGAGGCATAGAAAAGGTATCCACAGAAATCATGCTTAACTCGCTTGGATTAAACATCGCTAAACTATTTCGTTTTTAGCTTAAGATCTTAAAAAAGTAGTGGATTAATATTCTAAAAAGTGTTTAAATAAAATTACCAAAAAAAATTTAGGTAAAATTAATTTAGGTAAATTATTGGAGGTCCATTGTGTTCATCGGCAGATCAGAAGAACTCAAAGAGTTAAAAGATAGATATAGTACTGATACAACTGAGATAATCAGTGTTTTGGGTCGCAGAAGAGTGGGGAAATCTCAACTCATTTTTAATAGTTATCAAGATTTTGATGGCGTGGTAATTTCTTATGAATGCTCTGACACATCATATTATGATAATTTAATTGCTATTAATAAATTAATACAAAAAACATTTGATAACGAATATTTGAACTTTAGTTCTTTATATGATGTTTTGATGTTTTTACAAAAAGAGTCATCTAGACAAAAAATACTATTTGTTATTGATGAATATCCATATATGAGAAATGGCAAAGCCACTGATTCAGAAATTAAAAACGCTATTGATGATTTCGATAAATTGAATAAAAAGAATCCATTTAAATTCATCTTGTGTGGTTCAGCAGTGGATGTGATGAACATTTTGGATGATGCAAAAATGCCGCTTCATGGAAGGTTTAATAAAATTATTAGATTATTCCCTTTGAATTATCTTTATAGTTCATTGTTTTTTGAACAAGCCTCTTATGAAGACAAAGTAAAATATTACGCCGTCTTAGGAGGAGTTCCCTATTTCTTAAAACAAATTAATCCTCAATTGTCTTTTGAGGACAATATCATTAATTTATTTTTCTCCTCAAACGCACTATTAAAAACAGAATTAGAAAATCAAATCAATGGCGAGATTAACAAAGTTGAAAAAGCCACATCTATTTTAAATATACTGAAAGAAAAAATATTATCATACACAGATATTTTACAAGTTTTTAAAGCCTCGTTTCCAAATGGAGAAATTGATTATCCGCTTAATAAGTTATTAAGCATGAGAATTGTAGAAAAGATTTTTGTTGAACAGAATAATGGTAAGAAAAAACCATATTACCGCATTGTTGATAACGCAATCGCATTTTACTATTCGTTTTTAATTCAATCTTTCGCTAATAAGCTGTTATTTACCGATAAAGAATATTATGAAGAGTTTATCAAAGATAAATTGCTACATTCATATGTACCTCATATGTTTGAAAATATCGGCTACCAATTCGTCGCTCTTATGAATAGGAAAAAAGCATTGCCATATCGTCTTAATGATCTATTCTCTTATGTCATTAATGACAAAATAACAAAACAAAATTATCAATTTGATGTTGTAGGGCAAAGCAAGCAAGGTTTAATTAATTTTGAATGCAAATTTCAAGAAAGCTCTATTAATCCAAATGAGGCATATGAAGAAAATAGACAAGCTGAATTAGCCAATGATAATTTCATTGAAACAGTCTTCATCTCTAAAAGTGAAGTGAAGGGCAGTAACAAAACATATTATTTATCTGACATCTTTAATAAAGAACTATTATCTTAAGTTTGTATCTGTCAATAAAGTTAGCCACGTTCTATCTGATGTGGTAACCCTTAAAAAAAGAAAGATGGTTATCGCTAGGCATGACATATTTTATAGCGGTGCTTGAACAATTAAAAAAATAACTTCCTGAACCAGTTTTTAAATCGTTGTAGAATCCTTCATTTCCAATCCCATTATGAGCTCTATTTCCTCTATTTCGTATTTGAGGCTTCATCAATCGCCGCTAAGACTTTCTTATTATGTTTATTTAAGATAACAAGCGTTTTTTCCAATGGACTCTCTACCAAAAGCGATAGTAAAAGGGTTATTTTTTCGATTCGTAAGAAGTCCTCAATACTTTTTAAAAAAGAACAATACTTTTTACAATGTTTTGATAATTCTTTTGTCTATTTTTGCAAAACTTAATAATATATTAATGTTATGGTTAATACAGATTTTGCATTAGAAAGAAGATTAAGAGAAATAGATAAAGGGCTCCATAGCCGTTTTTCTGACACTGTTTTTGCTTTGCAACACATCCTCTCTAACTATAAATTAATCTTCCCTGATTTTACTGATCACACAGAATTACATACTTTAAATATCATTGACTTCTGCAACAAATTAGTTGGTTCACAAATTGATAAGATGAATTCGGATGAAATCTATTGTCTTCTATTAGGTTGTTATTTCCATGATACTGGTATGGGAATTAGCCATAAGGACTTTGATGAATTCTCTAAGAATATTGATTTTGGTAACTATTTTGATACCCATGATAGAGATAATCTTCCAGAAATTATCCGTAATTTCCATAATGAATATTCTGGTCAATTTATTAGGAAATACGCTCCATTCTTTGAATTTCCTAGTGAATCTCATTTATATTCCGTCATTCAAATATCAAGAGGTCATCGTAAGACTAATTTATTAGATAATGTCCAATATCCTCTTAATTTAGAGATTCCTCATAGTGATAAGACTATCTGTTTACCATATCTTGCTGCATTAGTGAGACTTGCGGATGAGATAGATGTTACTGCATCACGTAATTCCAAAGTTATCTATGATATCTCCAAAATCACTAGAGAGATTGATTTAATTGAATTCTTAAAACATGATGCGGTAAGAGGCTTAGATGTGGAAGAAAAAGAATTCATTATGTTAGTAAAAACTGATGATGAAAATATTTACAAAGGTTTAGAAAAAGTAGCCTCTAAAATGCAAAAAACACTCGACGATTGTCGCCGAGCGGTTAATGGTGTCACTAAATTTGATATCACTCAAGAGAGAGTGGTTATTAAAAGATTATAAATTAGTTTTCAAATTCTAAGACATTTTTAAATCCGGTAATTTCAAAGACATCCATAACACTTTCATTAGGATGACGGACAATCATTCTACCATTATTTTTTTCTAATGTCTTTTGAGCGACTAATAAAATTCTTAGACCCGCACTAGAGATATAATTCAATTCTTTAAATTCAAAAATTAAAGTTTTAATACCGTATAAAGAGTCTTTAACAACATCTTCTAATTCTGGCGCGGTAGCGGAGTTAAGCTCACCTTTCAGGGTGATTACTAATTCATCGTTGTTTAATGTTTTAATAATTTCCATAACGTAACATCCTTTTTTATTTTATCACTCGTTTAAGAATTGCTTCTTTAATATCGTATATTATATTCGAATAGCTTGCATCTTTTCTAATAGCAAATGATACATGTCTAATTGGGATATCTTCTAAGATATCAACTTTGAAACATTTTCCTTCTTTGATGGAACGTTCCGCCATAACGTCGGGAATAAATGTTAATCCATAGTTATTTTCCACCATCGGTAAGAGGGTGGAACTACTATCGACCTCATATGTTGGTTTTAATCTAATATTATTCTTATTTAAGAAATCATCAACATGTTGTCTAAATTGCATTTCTCTATTTAATAAAACAAATGGATATTTGATTAATGATTTCATCAATACTTTACCTTGGATGATATTTTTATAACTACTTGGTGCGATTAAGATAGTGTTCAATTTATAAAAGCTATCAATTTCAATATCGTCATCAACATCAAATGGAGTGGTAACAAAGGCAAAATCCACAGTCCCTCTATTAACCATTTCTAATAAGTTAGAAGATGAATCGGTATATAAACGGAATGTCACTAACGGGAATTCTCTTTTTAAAACTTCTAAAAATGTAAATAGAAAACAATATAAGGCTGTCGCTGTCGCTCCAATATGGACGACACTTTCTTTTAAATTAATAACACCTTCTATACTATTTTCTAACTTCTCTAATTCTGCATATGGTCCTTTAATCGTGTCATAAAGATTTAATCCTTCTCTAGTGAGAGTAACACCAAATTTACTACGTAAAAATAGGCGAGTATGATATTCCTCTTCTAGATTAGCAATAATACGCGACACCGCGGGTTGAGAAACATCTAATTCCTTGCTAGCTTTGGAAATATTTTGATACTTCGCAACAGTGTAAAACACCTTCATGTATGAGTAATTCATACAACTATTATATCAAAATGTTATAGATATATACCAAAATATTTGATTTTTATATATTTGGCCTTATGAAAAAATATTATTGAACAACTTTTGATATAGCTATGAAGAGAAAAATTATTTATTTTTTCACCTCACTTTTAGCGCTTTGCGCCCTTTCTTCGTGTGGTGAAAGCAACATTCCAAGCCAATCTTATGATGGGAGAGTCTTTGATATCTCTGAAAAACAAGATGGATCTTTGACAGCTCAAAGCATTAAAGATGGTAATTCCTATTATCTCAATATCACCGGTGAAGGATTAGCGATTAATTATAGTAAAAAAGAAGAAGTCCCTTGGAATCCTATTATTAAAAAGATTAACAAAGTGACAATTACTGAAGGCATTGAAAATATTGGTGAATATTATTTCTATTCTCTGCCACTTGAATATTTCATCTTACCAAGCACGATAAAAACAGTAGGGGATTATTCATTTAATAATTCATCCATTATTTATACTTATGGTGATTTATTACCAAATATTGAAAACGTTTATTATTACAGCGAATCTAAACCAGGCAGTGATGGCAATTATTTTTATATGGAAAACGGAGAACCACATATTTGGATTATCTCTCCAATATCATTCCTATTTATTGGTAATAGTTTTACTTATCGTGGAAACAATATTACAGATACAGAACACCCAGAAGTCCCTGCGGATTTTAAAAAGATTGCTGAAAACTTAAATATCTCTGTCAATATTGATTCAGTTTGTAAAGGTAGCCATACATTAACAAAATATGCTAACCCAGAAGATGAAATGGGTTCAATCGTGGAATCTAAATTAACCACCAATCAATATGACTATGTGATTTTACAAGAACAATCAACAACCCCAATTAATAACTACAACACTTTTGTAAGTGCAGTCAAAAAGATTAAAGCCCGCGTTGGTGAAACACAAAATAAGTGCCGAGTCGTTTTATATGAAACTTGGGGTACACCATATAATGTTAATAGTGATCCTCAAACATATGGCACTTCCGTTACTGCGATGGAAGCAAAATTAAGAACGGCTTTTGAAAACGCGGGAGCGGAAACAGATTGCCCAGTTAATTATATTGGAAAAGCGTTTACCTATGCTTATGAGCATGAACACATAAATATTTACGCAGATGATAATAGACACCAAAACGGATTAGGTGCTTATTTATCTGCAGCAAGCCACGTTAGAAGCTTATTTAAAGTAAGAGTCAGTAATTGTACTGAATACTGTGGCTTATCTGAAAATGAATGTAAAGCCTTATTAGGCATTACAGATACAGTTATCTAATAACTATTTCTTTTGATTTGAAAGGAGAAACTCATGAAAAAGAAATTACTATGTTTATTAGGTTTAGCCGCTCTTACATTGGGCTTAGGCGCATGTGGAAATAATGGTGGAGATGGTGGAGATGATGGAAACACTCCAGTTAATCCTGCCAAACAAACTTTCACAGTCGCATTTGTCGCTGATGGAGAAAGAGTCGCAACCGCAAGAGTCAAAGATGGTGAAAAAGTCACAGATCAAATTGACACCCCAATGAAAACTGGCTATACGTTTGTGGGCTGGTATGAAGGTGAAACTCTTGTTGACTTATCCACATACGTTGTTACACACAATGTCACTTTAGAAGCGAAATTTGAAAAAATCGACATTCCTGAATATAATGTTGAAGACACAAAAGTTGCTGATAAAGAATACTATTTAGTCGTTGGTTGGTGGGAATGTGAAGATCCAGCTGATCCAACAAAAAAGACTAGCCATTTAACACCTGATTTAGTCAGATTATTCTATTACAACTTAAATAGATATTTAGTTGCTACTGGTGCTACTAATGAACAACTCGAAGCAATTAGCTTTAGAAATTATTCAACCGCAACAGTTGCTGAAATGGGTACTGCAGTCAAAGCTGACGCAGATGTTGATTTAATGATTGGTGTTGGTAATAATGTTAACTCCACAGCAGGTTTAACTTTATATGAAAGCAGCAACGATTATAAATTCGAAACAAAGATGGGCAACCCACTCACAGATAGATATGTGGCTTGCTTATCCTATGCTAGCGAATTAGGCGTGAGAGTTTATGATTGGCTTGATGATAAAGATCTCTCTAAAGAATCTTTCGTCAGAGTGCTTTCCGATGCAGAAATTGAAACTAGCAAAGTTCCAACCCCTATTGATTTAACGGTCACAGTTCA
This sequence comes from uncultured Bacilli bacterium, assembly GCA_905235515.1. Taxonomy (GTDB): domain Bacteria; phylum Bacillota_I; class Bacilli_A; order RFN20; family CAG-826; genus CAJOLV01. The sequence continues at coordinate 20,171 of CAJOLV010000004.1, forward strand.
TGGCGATACTGATGCAGTTACACATTTAACTGATAAGAAAACACCTATCACAATGCCAGAAATCACTGTTCCTGCTGACAAAAACTTCAAAGGCTTTGCCTTAACCGAAGATGGTGAAGTGGCGTTAGAAGTTGCAAAAGATGCAGTCTTAAATTATAAGAAACTTGTCAGTCTTGTCGCTGAAAACGCTAATACATTAGATTTATATCCTGTTTTTGAAGACAAGCCAGTCGTTTTAGATGACCTAGTGGTTTACATTCAAGTCCAAGGCACTAATTTATATAAATCCGAAGCTGAATTATTAGAAGCGAGATTTAATGCCTCATTAACAGAAGAAAAACATGTTAAATTCAATATTTGTGAAGTTTCTAGTGCAGATGAATTTAAAGCTGCAATTGGTGATGATGCCGATATTATTATTGGTGGTAATAACCCAGTTGATACTTTTGGTAAATATCAACCAGAAACATATTCAATCGTGAGTTGTGGTGCTAAACACTTCCAAAGCACTAATAGAAAAGTCATCATCAGTGATAAAGTTGCTACATCTCATGTTGATTTAGCCGTCCAATTTTATAACTTTGTGAAAGAAGCTGCTCCAGAATATACTGTTCACACAACATTCTGGCAAAAAGTTGATAAAACATGGGTTTCCGATGACGAAAAGACTGCGATGTTAACTGGTATTGAAACTGAATTAAAACAATACTTACATGTCACAGGTGAAAATACCATTTCTGATAAATATAACATCACATTCTTAAACGAATCAGTTACTACTACTACAGATGCCGGTTCAGATAAAGTCGCTGATTTAGCCGCTGCTACATTAGCTTTAAGAGAAGGAAAAGGCACTGACTTAATTATTGGTTGTGGCGATAATATTGATTCACAAACCGGTTTCGCGAATGTTGAGAAAAAAGCTATCTCTAATGACGCTCATACCTTTATTGCTGCTAGCTCAAGATATGTCGCTCGTGTCACAGACAACCCATTAGCGAAAGATATCTTTAATACATATTTCGTTTTTCCAACAGCTTAATTAATAAATTAAAAGGAGCATACCTATGAAAATTAAAAGATTAGTTGTTTTCACTTTGGGTGCGGCTTGCAGTTTGACTTTTTTGACTGGATGTTTTGCTGGAATGTTCGAAGAAGAAATCAGCATTTCATTCGTAGCGGATGGGGACATTGTCGGTGGTGGCACTGTCACACAATTTAAAAACATCAAATCTCCAGTTGTTGACGATGGATATATTCCTAATAATTATCGTTTCTTGGGCTGGACTGCATATTCTGAACAAGAACTCGATATGAACGACGCTTCACACTTCAAAACACAATATATCGCTGGTGGTAGAATGGTCCATTATATGGAAGCCAAACCATTTGCCAAAAATCATAAAGTTACTTATGAAGCTTTAATCATACATAAAGATGATATTCCAAAGGATTATCATTACGCTGTTTTAGCTTGGTATGACAAGGCCGCTAATAGTGGAATTAACCAAGAAATTATGGATGCCTATGAAAAGAACCTTAAATCCTGGTTAGCTTCAGAAGGTGTATCAGAAGAAGATATTAATACTGTTGTTGTTCGTGGCTACGCCGGTAGTGTTGGCCCAACTACTGGCCAAATCTTATACGATGATGACGTCGATATTATGCTTGGTTGGGGTAGTTTAAATAACATCACCACAACTGGTTCTATTCCAGAAGAAATGGTTAAACAATCCGAACCTTATAAAATTACCTATAACGGAGAAGTGAAAAATAGATATATTCATCGTTTAACTGATAACCCAGGTGCTTTGAAAGTGATGGAGCACTTATTAAGTGAAGCTTCAGTAAGCTTCTTCAATCAATAAGGAGGATGTAGACAATGAAAGCAAAATTTTTACGCATCGCGGAAATCATTGAATTCGTATTTGTCTTCTTATACGCGTTTACAACTGCCTTATTCTATTCCGTTTCTAATAAGCTTTATTGGTTATTCCTTGTTTTGGGATTATTAAGCTTATGTTTAGGCTTATATTCCGAATCAATTCATAACCGTTTAAAGAAAGAAAACGCTTTAAACAAAACTGATAAGATTGTTCTTATTGTGATTACAGCCTTATCAATAATTGATTGCCCCGCAATCGCCCTCAATGTTTTAGCGTTAGTCTCAAATAAAGAGGCCAAAGAAAAAGAAGTCGTTGAAAAACCAGAAAAAGAAGTCAAACCAAAGAAATGGTATCAAGAATTATCAGTTATCTGCGCTTGCGCTTCTTTAGTGGGTATCTTAGCCTTCTCATTAACTGGTCATTTATTTGAAAGCACTGGTGGTTCAGTTGTTGTTAAAGACTATAAATTAACAAAAGCTGAAACTGATATTTACAATAGAGGCCAAGGTCTCAATGGTGTGGAATACACAATTGATGATCCAACAGTCAGCGTCTCATACACCGTTTATAAGCCAAAAAGCGCTTCTGCGACCAATCCATTGCCAGTGACATTTGTTGTTCCAGGCTTTACCAGAACTAAAGCCACAATGGCTCAATATGCGATTGAATTAAGTAGAAGAGGCTCAGTCGTCTTCACAATTGACCCAGGTTCACAAGGTGGCACTACTTATGGTGGCTATCAATATAACAATGAAACTGGTGAATATGTTTTAGATTCAAATGGTAAAAAGATTCAAAACTCATACTCTGTTGCAAGAAGTGGTATGGGATATCTCATGACCTATGTTTATAACAACATTGATACATTTGATTATATCGATAGAGATGCGATTGGTTTAATCGGTCACTCCGCAGGTGGTGGTGATGCTTGTAAATTAGCCGCTGATTTTGCGGGTACTAACTATGACGAAAGTATTGTTAAAGCTCTTTATATCAGTGGTTATATTAAAACCTCTGCAGCGAACGTTTTCTATCAATTACGCTGCAATACTGCCTTATCTTATGCAAAATATGATGAGGGTAGCTTCAGATATCAAGATGAAAATCAAGCTTATGAAGTCATCGCTTTAAGGTTCATTAACGAGGTCAATAGTAAGACCGCTGGTGCAAATGGCACATTCGATGATTTCGAACAAGATATTGATTATGGTGATATGGAAACTGGTACATATCGTATCATTCATCATGAAGATATTAACCACTGTTTTGAAATGTATGACAAACTCTCCATTTCTAACACAACCAATTTCTTCAGAAGATCATTAAAACTTGATACTGATAAGAAAGATTCTTCCCAAACTTGGTTTGGTAAAGAATTATCCAATGGTTTATCACTCGCTTGTGCGTTCATGTTAGTGATTTCCTTAACTGGTGTGGTCATTAAATATGTGCCATTTATGAAATCCTTAGCAGTTGCTGCTGATGAAAGAAAAGAAAGCGAACAAGAATTTGTTAACAAATATAGTGGTGACTCAATCGTTAGAAAGAAAGTTGGCGCAGAAAAGGCTAATAAGAGCTTTGCTAAGAGATTAGTCTTCTGGCTACCAATGATTATTACCGCAATCATTGCCTGTTTAGACTATATTCCATTAGCGAGATTATCAATGGATTTATTCGAAGATGCAGCCGCTAATATTTATACATCTTACTTCCCAGCTAGAATGATGAACGCTGTCTTCCTTTGGGCGGTGATTAATGGCTCAATTGGTATTGCTATTTGGGTATTAACCACATTATGTGAGAACTTATATTACTTCATCATACATAAAAAGACTGGCGAAGAATCTAGAGTGGACTGGAGCAAGTTTAAAGGTTTAAAAGTGAAACCTCTTGATTTATTAAAATCATTAGGCTTAGCGATTGTCTTATTCTTCGTCTTTTATGGAGTGTTGCAACTAGTTTATATGCTCACTCACCAAGACTTTAGATTCATGCTTGTTTCTGCTTCGCCATTATCTAAGAGATTCTTAGTCACATGGTTAATCTATTTACCAGGATTCTATGTCTTCTACTTCTCTAACTCTATTAGAGTTAACTTAGGTATTGCTCGCGAAGGCTTTAAAGAATGGCAAAATATCTTAATTGCCGCATTAGCGAACTCCTTAGGCTTAGTATTTATCATTATTATTAACTACTTTGTCTATTTCAAAACAGGCACAGTTTATTATGGCTATTATAGCCCAACCGACACTAATGAGATGTGGTTATACATCAATATGGTCTTCCCATTAATCCTCATGATGGCGTTACTCCCAATCTTCAATAGACTCTCCTATAAGAAGTTTGGTAACGTCTACGCTGGAGCGCTGCTTTGGTGCATGATATTTATCATGATGAGTTTATCTGCATCCATTTCATTCATTCCAATGTAGAAAGTGAGAACTAACTATATGAACTATAAAGAAAAATCTCTCCAATCCCACAAAGAATGGAGGGGTAAGATTGAAACTAGAGCTCGCGTTCCAGTTGAAAGCAAAGAAGATTTATCTGTCGCTTATACCCCTGGTGTAGCGGAACCATGTCTCTCTATTAAAGAAGATGTTAATAAAAGCTTTGAATTAACCAGAAGATGGAATACTGTTCCGGTTATTACTGATGGCACAGCAGTCTTAGGTTTAGGCGATATCGGTCCAGAAGCTGGTTTACCAGTTATGGAAGGTAAAAGTGCTTTATTCAAAGTCTTTGGCGATGTTGATTCATACCCACTTTGTATCAGAAGTAAAGATACAGAAGAAATCATTAAAACTATCAAACTATTTGCGGGTTCTTGGGGTGGTATCAATTTAGAAGATATTTCTGCTCCACGCTGTTTTGAAATTGAGACTAGATTAAAAGAAGAATTAGATATTCCCGTCTTCCATGATGATCAACATGGGACCGCCATTGTTACGTTAGCCGCTTTAATTAATGCCTTAAAGCTTGTTAATAAAAAGATTGATGATATTAAAATCGTCATTAATGGTGCGGGCGCTGCTGGTATTTCTATCTGCAAGTTCTTACTTAACTATGGAGCAAAAAATGTTCTCATTTGCGATAGAGCAGGAATTATTTGCGAAGGTGATGAAACATTAAATCCCGCTCAAAAAGAAATTGCTAAATTAACAAATCATAATCACATTAAAGGTTTGCTAAAAGATGCAATGGTGGGCGCGGATGTCTTCATCGGTGTCTCTGGTCCTAATTGCGTAAGTAAAGAAATGGTGGCTTCAATGAATGAGAAATCCATTGTCTTCCCATTAGCTAACCCAGTTCCAGAAATTAATCCAATGGACGCCAAAGATGCTGGTGCCTATATCATTGGTACAGGTAGTAGTGAATACGCTAACCAAATCAATAATGTCTTAGTTTTCCCAGGACTATTTAGAGGTGCAATTGATGCAAGAGCGAGAACCATCAATACAGAAATGATGGTCGCTGCTAGCGAAGGCATTGCAAGTTGTGTTAGTGAGAAGGAATTAAATAGAGACTTTATTCTTCCATATCCATACGATAGAAAAGCTCATCAATGTGTGGCTAGAAGCGTTAAAGAAGCTGCGATTAGAACTGGTGTCGTAAAAGACTAATTAATTATCAAATTAATCAAAAAAACACCGCAAAAACTTTATAAAATAATTAAAACTGGTGAGATTTAATGTCTGACCAGTTTCTTTTTTAAAGCGATTTTAAATATTTTTCAACATTGAGATATTGGTGAACATAATATTCCTTGCCTTTGATTTTCTTTATCGAAATATTTCCTTTAACTTCCATAATCACTCCTTTGTTTACTACATTTTACTACATTTTACTACATCTTGTTTTGTATAAAAAAGCAAGACTTGATGCCTTGCTGGTTTCTTTTTATAGATGGATTTTATCGTTAATTTCTTTAAACCTACTAGGTTCTATTTTGATTACTTCCCTGTCATATGTGACAAAGCCATTGGTCTCTTCTTCAACATCACTTAACTGGGTATAGACTGTCGCGGACAATCCTTTAGCGATGTTATTGATGACATCCACTTCAATCATTTTTTGATATGCATTTAAATAGTCCTCTTTGGTATTGAATTTCTTATATACTGAATTGCCTTTTACAAGGTGTCCTTCAATAGGTAGCACCAAACCACCAAATTCTGAAAGGATGATACACCTATTCTCTTTCTTTGGTAATTTTACACGCTTGAAATAAACATGCATTGATTTAAGCTCACCTATTCCTTGGTCATGCCAACCAGAAGCGTGGTCGTATAATCGAGAACTATCTATTTTTAATAATTCATCAAGAATCTTTTTACTATCAAATTGGCCCCATCCTTCATTGAAAATAGTCCACAAGGCGATACACGGAAAATTATATAGGTAATCGATTGTTTGCTTAAATTCGTTAATGGCTTCTTTTCTCCCCTCTTTATTCCTTCTAGAGAACTTCATATAGTGAGTGTCTTTATGATGGATACCAAATATGAGTGGGAAAGCAATCGTGGAGAAATGATATTTATTTCCTCCATTAACGAAGTCTTGCCAGACTATCATCCCTCTTGTATCGCATTCATAATACCATCTAGGAATCTCAATCTTAATATGTTTTCTAATCATATTAAAGCCAAGAGATTTTACTAATTCTATATCTTTGATATAGTCATCATAGCTAGGAGGAGTTAATAATCCTTTTTGATAATACCCTTGGTCTAAAACCCCTTTCATGAATATTGGCTTATTATTTAACGCTAAACGAGGGATATTATTTTCATCTTTAATGACAGAGAATTTACGCATTGCAAAATATGATGATATAACATCGTTTTTTACCCTTATTGTTAATGGATAGAGATAGGGATCTTCTGGACTCCAAAGATGCATTTCTTTAATAGGCATATGAATATCTTCGTTAGTAAGAATTTTTTTATTCTTACCTTCGATGGCAATCTCACATTCATCAACATTAGATTTAACATTGATGATTAATTCTTGTTTATCTATATCAGGAGTGGCTTTAAAAGATTCAACGTGAAGATATGGAACGGCTTCTAAATAGACAGGTAAATAAATACCAGATTGAGGGGTGTACCAAATACCTCCATGTTTTAGCTTTTGTTTCCCTCTCGAGTGATAACTTGTATCTGTAAAGTCTTTGACTTTAACAATTAAAGTATTTTTGTTTTCAAGATATGGTTTTATATCTACTTCAAAAGGAAGAAAACCACCGACATGTTTAATTAAAAAGCGACCATTTAAATATACTTCTGCGATTTGGTCAACACCTAAAAAGTGAAGAATTACTTTTTCATCTAGGAATTCTTTATCCAAAGTAAAGATTAATCGGTAATACAAACATTCATCTGGTTGTAAAATGCGATTAACACCACTTAAAGGAGATTCAGGTGAATAAGGAACTAAAATTTTTCCATCCCACTCTTGGGGGATAGTTTCTTTAAAAGAAAACTTATAATCCCATTCCCCATTTAAACAAAGATAACTCTTCCTTTGAAATTGTGGATTAGGATGTTCGCTAAGCGGTTTGTTCACTATCCTTTTTCTCCTTCTTGATTAAGATGATTAATGGAATTAAGACAAATAATAATACTATTGCGGTAAATAAGAAGATTAAACTATTTGGTCTAGTGACAGTTTGACCATAATCATTAACATATGTATTTGGATTAATATTAGAAACCGCCATACCGATATATGGACCAGTGACCATAGGAATCATCACCACAAAGACCATTCTGACACCTTGGAATAAACCTGCTTGATTGCTTGGCGTGTAATCTCTCACCTTTGCGCCTAAAACAGCAGTGGACACTAAATAGCCCGCCATTAAGATGGTCGTGCCGATAATAACGCCAACTTGATCAGTTAAGAAAGTCATTAAAACTCCACCTAGCGCCGCTGCACCAAGGGCAGGGAAGATAATCTTGTTTTTACCAAGTTTATCCATAAATAAGCCTAAAACAACTGTGATGATTGATGCGGATATAAGAACTACTGCAACAGTGATGGTAAAATCAACTGTCACACTATGATTGATATAGACCATTAGATATGGCATAAATACTTGAATCGCGATATTAAAGACCATGAATGACAACAAGGCTAAATATAATTTAGAATTATCTTTAATAACCTTTGGTCTAAATCCATGAATAATATTCATAAAATATGGTTCTTCTTTGTTTGGTTGAATATTTTCTTTTGGATATAAGAATAGACAAACTAAACCAATAACCGTGGTGATACCACCAAAGATATAGAAGAATAAATCCCATCTTGGAGGAGTTTGTTCAACAAATATGCCACCTACTAAAACAATGACAATCATCGCAAATAGCGGTAAGACAGATAAAACAGATTCTACCTTGCCTCTATTAGTGGGATTGGTATTATCAGTGACATAAGCGTTAAATGCCGCATCGTTCGCGGTGCTCCCAAAAAATGTCATAACGCAATCTGCGACAACGATTAATGAGCCAGCAAGGAACGCACTATTATTAAAAATAAGTGTTGCCTTATTGGAAGGATCTAAGAACGCAAATAGAATAATGGAAATACCCCAAACGATATAACCTAGAGAGATAAAGATTTTTCTTTTTCCTACTCTATCGGATAACGCCCCCATAAATAATGTGGTGATTGTCGCGGTAACCGCACTTAAAGCGGTCATTAAAGGAATGAATAGATTAACGGCTTTTTCCGGAGAAGTGAAAAAGACATAAAGATTTAAGTAATTATTTTCAATAGCCCACGCTAATTGGCCAACAAAACCAGCAATAAGAAACGAAAGCCATTTTCTAATCCCTAATTTATTTTCCATAAATATAAACCTCACTTACTATTATAAAACAAAAACAAATAACAAGTGATGGTATAAAAAACTAGTTAATTAATAATTAAATCAGTATGATAGTAGAGAGGTGATTTTTATGTCAAAAGCAGATGAAATTTTTGTGCAAAATATGAAAGATATTTTAGAAAACGGGTTCTGGGATACTGATTTATCAGTGAGACCACATTGGGAGGATGGCACACCCGCTCATACAGTGAAGAAGTTCTGTATTGTCAATCGTTATAATTTACAAGAAGAACTCCCAATCTTAACTATTAGAAGAACTGCTTTTAAATCATGCTTAGATGAACTTTTATGGATTTGGCAAAAGAAATCTAATAATGTTCATGAATTAAATAGTCATATTTGGGACTCTTGGGCGGATGAAACTGGTTCAATCGGCAAAGCCTATGGTTATCAATTAGGCATTAAGCACAAATATCCAGAAGGTGAATTCGATCAAGTTGATAGAGTTTTATATGATTTAAAGCATAATCCTCAATCGAGAAGAATTTTGACAAATATTTATAATTTCCAAGACTTACATGAAATGCATTTATATCCATGTGCCTACTCCATGACCTTCAATGTCACAGGCGACACATTAAATGGCATATTACATCAAAGAAGTAATGATATGTTAACCGCGAATAACTGGAATGTTTTACAATACTCGTTATTATTGATGATGTTTGCGCAAGTGTCTGGCTTAAAAGTTGGCGAATTAGTCCATGTTATTGCTGATGCACATATATACGATAGACACATTGATCTCGTCAAAGAAGTCATCGCTAAACCACAACATAAAGCACCTAAGCTCATCATGGATAAATCCATCACTAATTTCTATGACTTCACAGTGGATTCATTCAAACTAGTGGATTACGAATACGAGAAACTAGATAAGAAGATTCCGGTGGCTATCTAATATGATAATTTCAATCTTAAACTGCGATAATAAGTGGGGGATTGGCAAACGTAATGGTTTGCTATTTTCTCTACCTTTAGATATGAAGTTCTTTAGGGAAACCACAAAAGGACACACTGTTTGTATGGGCGAGAATACATTATTATCTTTTCCAGGAAGTAAACCTTTAAAAAATAGAATAAATATTGTCTTATCCCAAGATCCAAATCATAACTATGAAGGAGTAATTAATGTTCATACATTTGATGACTTCCTCCATGAGATTAAAAAATCCTCACTAAAAGATGATGTCTATATCATTGGTGGTGCTTCTATCTATCGTCAAACATTACCATATGTGGATAAGGTTCTATTAACTAAAGTCCATAAGGATGGTGGAGCGGAAGTATTCTTTGTTAATTTAGATGATCATCCAGACTTCGAAATAGTGGAATCTGGCCCATTAATTAAAGATGGTGAGATAGACATTCAATTCACAACATATATCAATAAAAACAAAGCAGAAATCAAATAAGAAATCTGCTTTTTGTTTGGGTTTTGCAACAATTTACGCAGATTTTGCTGTGTTTTTGCCCAAAATAAAAAGGCTAGAAGTCGAAACCTCTAGCCGATTGATTTTTGATAAATTATGCAGAGAATGTTGTCATACCAATAACAGCAGAGATTGGATATGAACCAGCACTTGCAATAACATATGCAGACATATAATTACCGGTTGCTAAGTCAGATGCAAATGTTGTGTCTTTTGCGTAATCGAATTGATCGACACTGTATTCGTTGATAATTGTTTCACCCATAGCGGTATTGACTGAGGATTTGTATCCATTGAATGTGCTATCTAATGTGTATCCGGAGAATCCTGTTGTAGGACCGGTAAATGTTAAACCATTGCTATATGCAGGATCAGAGAATAACATTGCGTGGCCACCAGCTTGTGAATGGAAGATTAAACCCATTTGGCCAAGTCCACCATATAATTGTTGGTAACTACTCATTGCGACATAATCAGCTTCTTCACTATTGGTGAATTTTGTTAAATCCATCTTGAATTGATCTGTTTCACCATTATTAATAGTGAATCTACCTTGTAATGGAGAACCATGTAATTCTTTATCGCCATCATACCAAGTGTCTTTATTTATTAATGGGGAATAGCCACACATATCGATACAAATCATATTCATAATTGGAGTTGCACCGTCGGTATCAAGTTTCATAACGGTTTTGCCACTATGAGCAACAGCGTTTTTACCTAAAACACCCTCAGTTGGATGGCCAGCAGCAACCATCATTTGTGTTAAACCGCTTGCGTTATGACCAGTAAACCAAGGTTCTTGACCAGTAATCCAGTTTTCTAAGTGACAGTTTTCACAATCAACATAAGCGGTGGTGTGGTATGTACCTTCACCATATCTATTTATGGCAGCCATATTGACTTCGTCAATTAAGAATAATGCGCCACCAGCGTCTTCTAAGTAAGAGTTGGTGATTTTATTTACTTTTGTTCCAAATGCATAATACATAGAGTTATATGAACCATAGTTCTTTGCACGGTCAATATAAATATTAGCAGGAATATTATCATAGCTTGTATCTTGTGTGATGAAAGTGGTGAATGTGTTAGAAGAAATGAGGTTTGTGGAATGGAAATCGGTTGCACCAATCTTATACATCATTAATCCACCTGCGTATTTATCTTCTGAGGAGAATTCGCCATTACCTCTAACGGTAAGGTTTCTAATATATGTTTCGCCACCACCATGTTTAGTTTGATTGTCTGTCCATTGTTCCCAGTTGTTAGATGCACAGTTCCAACCGAAGAATTGGCCGTGTGAACCATCTTCTTTTTGGTAATCTTTCATTCTGCCGTTTTTCATTGCGTTATTAAAGTCATAGATTTGTTTAATGCCAGAATAATTGATGGAGAAGTAGTTGCCTTCAAAGACAAATTTTTCATCTAATTTTGTGGTTCTATGGAATATAGTTGTCCAGTCTTTAACAGAGCCGACTAATAATTCTTTACCAGAATCTCTATCAATAGTAGGAAGATTGTTGAGAGTTAAGTTTGTGTTCTTGTTAGCAATCCATTGATCATAGTCATCAGAATAGTTTTCGATATAATTGTTAACAAAATCTTCAGTGGTGAGGTAGCAAGCAGGTAAATCACTTGTTTGAACAGTAATATCCGCATGTAAGACTAAACCTTCAACATTTTCAAAACCTTCTGGTCTAATGTCTGCCCATGGATCTCCTTCGGTAGTAGAAGCAGGTCTAATGTCTCTATTATCGAATAATGTTAAATCAGTCAACCCATAAACGTTATAGCCTTTAATAACTTCTAATTCGATAGAAGCTGTAGCGCCTGTTTCAACTTCTTCATAAGCGTATGAAGCAGCTTGAATGGTTAATCTGAAACGATTATCAATAGCATCTTCTGTGAATTGGAAGGAATCGATAGTGTTGCTGTTAGCGGAACGGGTAGCTTCAACATAAACTGTTGGTTCGCTAACTTCTTGATAAGCACTTTCAACATATCTTTCTAATTTAATATCAACATATGGATCTTGAATTGCTGTTTCATGTAATTCTTCATCTGTACCAGAAGCAGTAACATGGAATTTGAATGGGTTTAAATTACCGACTTTGTATAAATCTGCACCACCTTGTTCATTCTCATAATATGTATTACGATATGTGGCATCATCAACATTGCCTGTAATATTTTCCACTTTGTCTAAAGTTGTTGTTCTTTGTAAATAAGAAGCATAGAAATTTGGCACGTTAATAGCGCTAACGGTTAATGCTAATTTCGCCATATTAACTTTAACGCTAATGGTTTTGCTAACTGTGTTTCCTTCTTCAGCGCCTAATGCTGTCGCGGTAATAGAAGCGGTTCCTTCTTTAACACCAACAACTTTGTTGTTTTCAACTTTAGCGACTGATTCGTCGCTAGAAACATATTCAATGTTTTTGTTTGTCGCATTTGCAGGTGTGAATTGAGGAGCTAAATCAAATTGTTGGCCCTCTTCAATTGTGACACTGAGAGATGCGAGTGTGATGTCTGTAACATACACTGTTGTTTGTGCAGCAGTAACATTTACTGTCACACTAGCTGTAAAACCACCATCTTCTGTAGTGACAGTGATTGTTGCGGAACCTGCGCTTAACGCAGAGATTAAGCCGTTTTCAGATACAGAAACTTTTGTTGGTTCGGAAGAACTAAATGTTACTTTCTTGTTTGTTGCATTAGCTGGTGCAACTGTCGCGGTTAATTGATGTGTATCACCCTCGGTTAAATCGAGTGATTGGGAATCTAAACTAACACCTGTTACTTTGACAGTAGTAGGTTCCACTGGCGTTGGCTCTTCTGGTTCATCAGCGCAACCGACTAAGCCGATTGATAATGCTGGAACGATAGTGAGAAGAGACAATGCTAATAGCTTTTTACTCTTTTTCATAATTTGAAATTCCTTTCTTTTTTTAAAATATTAAATGAGCTATTGTAAATGATTTTGAATGTTCTAAATATATGCCTTTTCTAGTAAATTATGCCCTCCTTAAATTAATTTTTATATTTCTGAACAACAAATCTAATATTGATTGTTAATCCAGAATTATCAGTGGCAGAAACACCGACTGTAAATAAAGTAGTGCTATTTAATTTTGGAAATGTAATAACACCAGTTTTATTATCTATTTCAATGCTGGAATCCTCTGCACCTACTTTTGAGTAAAGTAATGATTGCATGGTGGCGTCTTCTGGTAATACGGTTGCGTTAATCGCATAGCTACCTTGAATTTGACCAACCTTCCAATCAGGAGTGTCGATAATATAGTTGAGATTAAAAACCTTAATAATAAAGCCGAATTTTACATTATTAATTTCCCAAGTGTCGCCTTTTTCGTCAGCCTTGGTGACTGGGTCAATTTGCTCTTCTTCTGGGCGAGAAATAATCTCATAAACTCTTGCACTCTTATTTTCTGAACCATCGTAATAATAGATATAATGACCAGTTGGATTGTCTTTTAAATCTAATAGAGAAATTCCAGTTGCTTCGACCTTTTTAGCGGATTCTCTAATCTCAGCTTGGACACCTAAAAAGGCGACAAGAATAATAGCAATCACATAAATTACACTTACGATAGCGGTAATAGCTTTTTTCATAAATTAATTTGCCGTCCTTTCATTTCTTGATGTTCCATAACCAATAATCTTCATAATGAAGAGCACTAATCGAGCAACAAAGAAGATTAAAGCAATGATAAATATTCTTCTAAATGCTCTCACCATGTTTTCATCACAGAAGAAGTAGACAATCGCGGTGAAAACAACAGGAATAATAAATGCCAAAACAGTGGAAAGTGTCTCGTTAGGATTAGAGACATTACCTGTTTGTTGGCCAACTTCAGCGTATAAGCGATCTTGTGGGTTCATATAGTCTAATTCAGCTGACCATAATAAATGGCCTAAATAGATAAATAAGAACGCAAAGAAGAACAATGTGAAATTGATATTAGTGACAGGTGATTTTTGATTATAAATGATAATCGTGAACACTAAGGAAGCGGTGACAATCACCATTCTAATTATCAATTTAATAGATAAAGATTTAATGTAATTGGTTGGTGTTACTTTAAGTAAGTATGAAGAACTACCTTCTCGAGAATAGATAGACGCCATAAAGACATTAGAAGCACACACAATCAAAGTGATAATTAAGGAATTAAAGATAATAGTGTATAAATTACCGGCAGCGGATGTGTTCATCGCCGCAAAGACGGAATTAAGCACAAGTGTAGCGATAGGAGTGATGATAAATAATAAATAATTATTTAAGATGTTGCCAGGAGTTCTTAAATCAAGAAGGACATCTTTAAATAAGGTGGATATTAAAGCGTTCTTCCGATAATTCTTTCTACCTAAATAGTTAGGGTCGTAACATTCTAAAGATGTTGTTGTAAAGCGTTTCACAAGCACTAATGATGGGATACCTAAACGATATTGAATAACATAGCCAAGGGTCTCTTTATTTTTAAATTCTTCTAAAGAAATAAGTTCAAATGAATTAACTTGGCTATTATCGTCTTTTGAATATTTCTTTAAGAAACGGGTGATACGTTTCATATCAACTTTGCCTCTTAAGAAGAGTTTTTCTTCTCGATTGAGCTTTCTTAAGAATCTATTGAGCTTTTTGATTTCATCTTGTTGTTCAGAATTGCTCAATTCGTGATCGTAAATAGGAAGTATAGCTTGTTCATATAAGTCTTCTGTTTTATTTTTTGAAATCTTAAAGTTATGAGAAATATGGACTTTACGATATTCAAATGGCTTACTCGCCATGGAGAAGAATAATGGTTTTGCTAATAAATAGGAAAGAACTAATAAGACTAAACAAATGCCTAAAATAGCAAGCATAGTTAATCCGCTTCTCATTGTGATAAAAGTCAAGAATTTTGGATTGTTAACACCACCAGATTTATAACCAAGAATCATAGTAGATAAATACACTAATGGTGCTAAAACAACTTCCGCGTTTTGTGTGAATTTAATAATAGCAGGGAAGTATTTAGTGGCCCACCATGTCGCAATATGTAAATCTTCTGGTAATAAATTAACAACACGGAAAATTAAGATAGTAATAGCAATTAAGACTAAAAGGAACATTCCACCTTGGATGAATTGGAATTTCTTAAAGAACATCTTAACAAACATAAATGGAATGCACACTAGTGATGCAATAGCGACAGGCACTAAAGCTAGTACCAAGAAACATAAGAATA
Source organism: uncultured Bacilli bacterium (assembly GCA_905235515.1). Classification (GTDB taxonomy): domain Bacteria; phylum Bacillota_I; class Bacilli_A; order RFN20; family CAG-826; genus CAJOLV01. Next base: position 35,634 of record CAJOLV010000004.1, read on the forward strand.
ACCATGGATAGAAAATAAATGAGAAATTATAGACTATGCCATAACCAATAAATAGTGGGACAATAATTGCGAAACTCTTTAATAATTCTACTATGTAGAAAACCACTAATTTAGAGAGGAAAATCGTGTTAGCTTTAACAGGATAAGTTAATAGTATCTGATTATCTTCAGAGAAGAATAAAGCATTAGTTAATCTGACAATACAAGAAACGATATTCATGATAATAATCAGATATAACAACAAGTTAAACATAGAGATAGGAACGTAACCCGTTGAACCTAACACCCCTAATCTATTAAGGATACTAAAGATAACTACTATCACAGCGATTAATGCAGCAAATAGCAATCCGAATAACACAATCTTAATAAATGTGCCTTTTTTATCGGCTTTAAAGGACATGTTTAAACGGTCCTTCAATTGCATTATCACTAAAGTGTTAAAGCCTTTAAAGTTAGAGAAAAACTTCACAAATCCTTGACCAATTCGTGTGAAGAAATTATTCTTTCCAGTTTTTTCTTTATTCTTCATCAAGATCTCCGTTATCTCTAATTGTGTTCATATAGAATTCTTCTAAGCCTTCTGGATGTTCTTTAAGAACATTCGCCATTGTATTTTGATAGACAATGTTGCCTTTTTTAATGATGGCGATATCTGTACATAGCTTCTCGACAACATCAATAATATGACTGGAGAAGAAGACGATATTACCTTCTGCAGCGTGATTTTTCATGCACTCTTTAACTTGGTAAATAGATTGTGGGTCTAAGCCAGTTAAAGGCTCATCAAGAATCCACACTTTTGGATTATGAACAAGGGCAGCGATAATAGTCATTTTTTGTTTCATACCATGAGAGTATGTTTGCATTCTATTATCAAACGCTTGATTTAATTCAAATAAGTCGACATATTTAGCAATTCTCATATCTCTATCTTCTTTGCTGACACCGTATAAGTCGGCAATATAGTTGATATATTCTCTACCAGTTAATTTTTCATATAAGGCATAGTGGTCAGGAACATAACCAATACATCTCTTTGATTGCACTGATTGAGTGGTAACATCATATCCGCAAACTTCAATATGACCATCTGTCACTGGTTGAATGCCAATCGCGGTTTTAATACATGTTGATTTACCCGCACCATTAGGGCCAAGGAAACCAAATATTTGTCCACCAGTAACAGTTAAGTTGACATGATCTGCACTTAATCTAGATGAATTACCATATCTCTTAGAAAAATCGATAAATTGTAATTTTGCCTCTTCGTGAAGATTGACCTCGTTATTGATTTTTTCCATACGTAATCTCTCCCTTAAATGAATATGTTGACTTTTCAATATCACTATGCGGTTATACAAGTCTTTGTGTGAATCAGCGATTCTGAAAAACAAAGCGTAAATGAACCACATCGCAAAAGCGATACCGACATAGCCAAAAAAGAATAATACTTGATAAACTGGATAATAATTAAAGATTAGACCATTAATAGTAAATCTCCATCTGATATCCATTAAATGGATAGATGAACCACCTAAAACAGATTTAAGGATGTAGTCACCATTAACAAACAAATAGTCGGTGCCTGAGCCAATGACATCTGGATCATATCCTTCAACATAGTTAGATAACCAACCATTAAGGAACATAACCGCAAAGAAATAGATGCCAAAGAATAGTAATGACCAAAGCATTTGCTTGAACTTTGGTTTTTCAAATATGCCTAACGCAACGCAAAGTAGTGGCGAACAGAAAGCCGAAATGTGATTGTACCAGAACATAGTAACATTTGGAGCAAAGATATTAGAGTCTTCTCCGACATTTGGCCAAAGCATCGCCATTAAGGCACCAAAGACATTAATAAAATATGTGAAATAGAATAATCTTTTAAAATTAAATGCAATACAAATAGGGACAACATATAAAGCGGTGTGGCACAAGTGAATTGGTAAAGAAACTACATGAACTTTAATCGCGCCATCAACAATTCTAAACATGTCATCTGCACCATAGAAAGAAGTGAATGATGTTAAGGCACCGATTGACCCTAATATAAGAATGGACTTGCGAGCGTTATCATCTAAATCTCTATTAGCAAAGTAAATAAACATCGTAAATATGAATGTGAAATATAAGACATATCTATGTACAAAGCCAAAATCATAAACACGTAAAGTAATTTGTTGAAGACCTAACCATTTAAAATTAGTAGTGAATAATGTTGATAACGTGTTAGATGGCAAGAAGAAAATAAACACACAAAATGCAAATAGAATAGTGTGAATGATTTCACCTTTGTTAAGTTTGTTACCAGAATTAATATTTTCTAAAAATTGCAAAATGGCTAATGATAAGCCAAACGCAGACATTAAACCGATAAACCAAATTCGATAATCAAATGTAGAAGCACCTATTAATGCGCTTTTTAAATTGAAGACAAACAAAGCATTAATTGCAATAATTGGGAGGGAAACAAATTTATTTAAGAACTTGCCTATTTTAAAACTGAAAAAAGTTTCAATGCAGAGAAGAACAATAGCAGGAAACATTGTAGTTATGCTGAGCCAAGCTAAGAAATTTAAGAATCTTTTTTCTCCATAAGGTTCACCAACAAGATTCACGCAACCTACATCAGTATTTAATAAACCTGGTTCAGAAGAATTGGTTGTCATCATAACATTATCACAGTGATAAATAGCTATAAAAAAGAAAAAGCCCGCCAATATAGCGGTTACACGTAAAAACCATTTAATAAAAGTGTCGTAATGCTTTAGGTATTTTTTAAAGACAAAACGGACTAAACAATAAGCGCCAACAAGAACGATTACAGGTAGGAATGTTAGTAAGTAGAGTGATAAAAAATTCATTTTTCTTTCCTGACTCCTAGGCATACTAGCACACGTACGAGGAAAATGCAAACAAGGAAATACTTAAAAAAACGAAAAATAATCAAAAAAATGGCTTTTTGCAACACAATAATTGGATTTTGCCGATGAAATTAAAATTTTCGTTTTTTAAATAATGTTTACAGATTCTGTTTTTGTAAACTATTTTGCAAACTTTAAAATTTGTTATTTGAAAAGGGAATAATGCATTAATCTTATGCGAACAAATAGACGATTTGCTGATAGCTTTAATCATTATAAAATCATGAAAATTATAGAAAATATTCCTTTATTGAACATCATATATTTTTTAATAAATTTCATTAGAAGAAAAACGCACTTTTGATTTGGCGCGTTACTAGTTTTAAATAGCATTTCAAGTGATAATTTCGATAACCTACGTTATTCTTCATTATTCACTTTCTTATTTTTCTTAGGAATAAATAGTGACACTATAACAACAGCAACACAAAGAATAAAACAGATAGAAATTCCAATCAAAACCATGGACCCGAGAGGTGGAACAGCTTCTGTTAAATTACTCATATTATAAAAGAGAGCAAATAAACCAATCCCCGTTCCGATTCCAATTAAATTAAATAGATAACTTGCTAAGCTTGCTAAAGAGAACGGGCGTTCTGTTTTAAATAAATCATAATAAGAATAACCATCCATACCAATTCCTATGACTGCGCAAATAAATAAGAAGATATATATTAGATTAGCTTCATATATATTAGCGATTGCTAAAGGAATGGATACTTCAAATAATGTAGTTGATATTAATAAAAGCAAATAATGAAACTTCTCATCAGCGATTATTTTAAAAAACTGGTTAATTGATTTTTTATTCGTTTTCTTCTCTTTTTTTGGTTCTTGTGACTTTTCTTCTCCAACGTTTAGTTCAAATACTTCATTTTTCTTTTCTTTTTTAATTAAGAAAGTTTGAACGTTTAAAGAGATAAAAGTTTTAAGATATTCGTTATTGATATATGTAATGTCATTTGCCTGATATATGGCAAACAAAAGACACGGTATATTAACAATACTTAATAAGGATAAGACTTTTTCTTTTGCGCTTTGAGTGTCAACCACAACTCTTTCTTTTAAAACTGAGATTTGATTGATGATTTCATCTTTTTTAAAACCTTCTTTATTAAAAATAAAACAGAAGACACCAATGTCTTTCACATTTACTTGTAATAAAAACGTTTCCTCTAAAGAATATGTTTGTTCATTAAAAGAAATAGAAAAACTAGAGAAATCTTTTTTAGCAATGATTTCTTTAATTGGAGAGGTATTTTGATCTATCTCAGAAACTAGCTCTTCGTATGTGATTTCTTGTCCATCGGAGTTGATAAATTTAAACATACAAGTCCATTTTACACGAAACCATAATTATTGTTAAATTCCAATAATTTGCTAATATGGAAGTGGAGGAAATAATATATGAAGTTTTATAGATGCCCAGTCTGTGGCAAAATTATTGCTGTGGTTGAAGAAAGAGCGGTTCCTACAATATGCTGTGGCAAACCAATGCAAGAAATCCCAGTAAACACCGAAGAAGGCGCTCATGAAAAACATATTCCAGTGGTTAAAGTGGAAAACAATTTGGTGACAGTTTGTATTGGTGAAGTTGAACATCCAATGTTAGATGCTCATTATATTCAATGGATTGCTTTAGAAACCAATCTTGGTAATCAACGCAAAGTTTTAAAGCCAGGAGAAAAACCATGCGCTCAATTTGCGCTCTTAGATGGTGAACAAGTTGTTGCAGCCTATGAATATTGTAATCTCCACGGATTATATAAAGCTTAATTTAAATTAATCTAGATTGAAGGTGGCAATGTCCACCTTTTTTCTTATAATTAGTTAGTAATGGAAGAAACAAAAAGTAAAAAGATTATTAAATGGATTGTTCTCGCTTTTGCTATCGCGATTAATGTTTTTATTATCATTAATGCTTGCATTCCTGGCGCTCAATCAAGTCAAGAAAGTAACTGGATTGTTGAGCCCATTAAAAACATCATTAATGCCATTAAAACCGATACAATTAATGCTAGTAATTACGATAGTTTTTCTTCCTTTATTAGAAAATTTATTGGTCATTTTTCCCTATTTGGATTAAGTGGTGTATTAACAACACTATCTTATAAATTCTTTGTCTATGATAAAACTTCAAAATTATCATTTTTCATCATTTTTTCCAGCATAACCGGCCTCTTTTTAGCGATTTTAACAGAATTTATCCAATTACTCGTGCCTGGAAGAAGTGGAGAAATCCTTGATGTATTAATAGATTTATCTGGATATTTTATTGGATTATTGATTGTTGTTCTAATAGTCTATATTCTAAAGAAAAGAAGCACACGCTTGAAAAAAGAGTAAAATAAAAATCGGGAGGAAATATTATGCCAGCCAAGAAACCAGCTAAACCAGCAAAAAAAGAAGAAAAGAAAACAGTTAAGAAAGCCGCTCCTGCGAAGAAAGAAGCGCCAAAAAAAGAAGAAAAGAAAGAAGTTGCATATCGTAATTACCACGTCGTTAAAAGATCCGACGGTAAGTGGGAAGTAAAATATGCCGGTGGTGAAAAGGCCATTAAATTATTTAAGACTCAAGCAGAAGCTACAGAGTATACCAAACAAATGGCAAAGAACCAAGGTGGAGTTATGTTAGTGCATAATTCCAAAGGCGCGAACAAAGGCCGTATTAAATCTAAATAGGTTTTATAAAGTAAAAAAAGAGGGGTTAGATTTGATCTAACTCCTTTTTGATTCCTTCTTTATCAAGGTTTTGTCCAATGAAGACTAACTTAATTAATTTGTCTCCATATTTTTCATCCCAGTCATGAGCGAAATTCTCATCGTTATTAATTAAGTATTTAATTTGTCTCTTGCTTAATGTTTCTGAATACCATTGACCAGAGACACCTAATTTCATTTGTCGACCAGCGGATTCATAAACATAGGCGTTTTGTAATTCACTAGTGAAGTATAAGATACCTTTCGCTCTGATGATATTACGACCATTATTTTGAATCCAATCGGTAAATTTATCTTTATCAAATGGTCTTCTACGATAATATACAAATGTGTTCACATTATATTCATCAGCAGTGCCTTCATCATCATTTTCTTCCACGCCGTGTTCATGGTGATGATGGTGGTGATGATGATGTTCATGCTCTTCATGTTCATCCTCATCCTTATCTTCGTCATCATCGTCATCGTGATGATGTTCATCAGCGTCAACTTCGTTGCTCCAGTCTTCAAATTCTGCAACCCACGCTGCAGAAGTAGAAGCTTTTTCAAAATCGAATAGATGAGTGTCCACTAGTTCATCTAAATCAACATCACAATAATCACATTCGATGATTTTAGCTTTCGGTTGAATAGCTTTAATAGCAATCTTTACTCTCTTTAATTCTTCTGGAGTAATTTCACTAACTTTATTTAATAAAATAACATCACAGAATTCGATTTGTTGGATAACGAGATTTTCTAAATCTTCTTCTCCTCTGTTTACTTTACTTAAGACTTCTCCACAATTGAATTCATCTCTTAATCTAAGAGCGTCAGTAACAGAGATAATTGCGTCTAATGTATAGAAGCAAGGAAGATTTTGTCTTTTAAATTCATCTTCCATATAAGAAATTGTTTGAGCGATTGGGACTGGTTCACAAATACCAGATGCTTCAATAAGAATATGATCAAATCTTTGCATATTCACTAAATCAGCAAGCTGATTAATTAAATCTTTTTTCAAGGTGCAACAAATGCAACCGTTTTGTAAGGCTACTAAGTTATCATCTTGGCTAGACACAACGCCGCCTTTTTGTATTAATTCAGCGTCAATATTAACTTCCCCTAAATCATTAACAATGACCGCCATCTTGTGGTTTTTAGCATTTGCTAAGATATGATTAATTAATGTGGTTTTACCGCTACCTAAGTAACCGGTAATGAGTGTAATTGGGACTGTTTTAAATGACATATTGATTCCCTCTTTTCCGCAAAGTATTGTAGCACAGTAATTATTTATAATAAATAAAAAGCATCCAGTTGTCTGGATGCCCTTTAAGTTGTAAGTCTAATTATCCTTAATCTTGTTTGCCAAAGCAAACGTAAGTATCTAAATCAGCTGGAAGATCAAATACGACTTCATCGTTGTATTTGAAAGTAGTGTTGATTTTACCACTTAAGGATGCTGAAGCGGTAAGTGTTCCACCCACTACAAATAAGTTCCATTCATAATTTTCAACAGAAGCAGCGATGTCATAACTGACATTAGCGTTTCTAATTAAACCATCTTTGTCTAAAACCACTTTCGCAGTTAAATCGAATTTTTCACAATATTCATTAAACATATCCGCGATAGTTGGTTCTTCTGGTTCTTCTGGCTCTGACTCACCATCACGTTTAATTAAGCCTTGTTGTTGAATAATTTCAGCAGCTTCTTGAGCGGCTTTAAGTTGTTCAATAATGTTAATTAAAGAGGCAACTTTAGCTTTATTTAAGGAGATACCTAATTCATAGGAACCACCTCTTAAAATCTTAAATGTAACCATTTTGCTGAGCACTAAGGTTGGTAATGTTTCATCAACGAATTTATCGATTTTTGCTTTAACAGCAGCTTTATCTTCTTCTGTTGGAGCAACATAATCTTCTTCAGGAACGATAAAACCTTCTTTTTCTGCAACTGTATAAATTTTTCTTGCAGGAGCGCCAGTATATTCGTCAATCATATCGTTTAAGAAGCGAGATTCTTCTTCTTCTTCATCTTCGCCATCTTGTTGTGGGACTTCGTCTTCTTCTTCATCTTCGCCTTTAAAAGCCTTGACTAATTGAATGATTTGTCCGACTAAATCTTCAGAATTATCAATGGTAGTTCTGACACCATCATCAGAATAATCTAAATAGACATTACCATCTTTGAAAAAAGCATTAACCGCTAAAGGAGCAATTGTGAATTCACCATTTACAAAATAGCCTTCAAATGGTGATTCCTCGGGTTCTTCTTCATCTCCTTGTTCCTCTTCTTGACTTTCCTCTGGTTCAACTGGAACTTCGTATGGTTGTTCTAAGGCGAGATCTAAAGCGACTTTGCCTTTGACATCTGATAGTTCTGCCTTGCCTTCAACTTCGCGCTGATCATTGATAGATGCAAATGCGTTAACATTGGCGTTGAAGCCTTTGAGAGAAAAATCGATTTCATTTTCACCATATTTATTTAGTTCAATGATATCGGCATCAAGAGCAATATTAACATCTTTGATTTCTGCTTGAACATTTACTTTTTTAAATGTTTGTGGATTGGAATAGTTTAAATATGCTTTGTAAATTGCATCTTTAACTGTAGTTTTGCCTTCATCGGTTTCAACATCGACAGGAGTTTCCTCTGGTTCAATAGGTGTTGGTTGTTCTTTTCCACCGCATCCCGCTAATGTGAGAGTGAATAAGGCTGGAACTAATAAAAATTTATTTTTCATAGAAAAAACCTCCGCTTATAAAATACTACGATTAAAAAAATAAAACAACTCAAATCAAAGTAGTTGTCTTATTATTTCTGCCAAATTGTGTCTTTAAATTTCAGCGCTTCATCAATTGTTTCGAATCTGCCGAAGAAAAATCTATCTCCCATAGCGACAGCAATTTCTCTAGAATAATGGCCGTATGTCACAATATTTTTTTGATAAATGTCTCTTATTTGGTCATCGTTATAAAGATATTGTAGATTATTACGACGAGACACTGAGATAGCGATATAATGCTTCTTATTTAAATCCTTATCGGTTTTGTTTTTGGCAATAATATCGCCATAAACTTCATAATAGCTATCGTTAAAAGCAATTGAGAGTAAGTCAGGAGTGTTTCCACCAGGAGATCTCATATTGACTTCTAAAGCGACTATTTCACCTTTATTACCTAATCCAGGTTTATCTTCTAATAGACAGAAGAATTCGATATGAAAACATCTCTTACGAATGCCAAATGATTTAACAACTCTTTCACCCATTTCTCTAAAAGACTTAGGCATCTCCATCTTCGCATAATAATAGACATCACTTTGTGAATGAACAACTTCTGCGATAGGAGTAGGGAAAGTCTCATTAAACACTAGAACAACGTTACTCTCATCATCAGCGATACCATCAAAGGAAGTGATATAGCCATTAAGGAATTCTTCCATGATGTAGATAACATTTGGTTTGGTGTTATGGAAATTCACCAATTCATCGCGATTATTTATTTTGTAAGTGGCAGCAGCGCCAACGCCATTATCTGGTTTAGCAAAAACAGGGTAGCCGACTTCCTCAATAAATTTTAAAGAATTTTCTAATGTGTCCACTAAAATATAACGAGCAACTTTAACGCCAGCTTTGATAAAATTAGCTTTCATTTTGCTCTTATATTTAATGGCTTCCATATCTTTTGGTCTTAAGCCATTAATAACATCTGCATATTCTCTTAATTGAGCATCGTTTTCTAGCCAATATTCATTATTACTTTCTAAATAATCTATTGGCCCATACTTATTTTTTAAATAACTCACAGTGTTTTTCATCCAATCAAGATTAGCGAGATTAGAACAAAAACAATATTCAGTAAGATTTTCTTTTAATTCATTATTTAAATTGTCATATGGAGTATCACCAATACCTAAAACAGTAACACCTCTCTCTTTAAGAGCTTTGACAAAGTGTGAGTAGATAGTAGGGAAGTTTGGTGAAACGAAGATAAAATTCATAGCGGTTCAATTATATACCGATATTTTCTTTTGTAAACAAAAGTGGTTTTATGCTGAGAAAAACCGATTGCCTTTATATATATTTCTTATACAATAAATATATTAAAAGTATGATTTTTGACCCAAAAGAAAAATTATTATTTGTGATTGATAAGGATTACTATCCCCTTATTTTAGATTATAAAAATAAGCATCCTGAATTAAATATTAAAATCATTAATCGATCCAACTTAATTGACAAAGCTGGTTATGTATTTAAGAAAGACCCGCTTCCATTTTTGATTAAAGAGGGAACTGAATACGCAAAAGCAAAAAGAACTTTGAATATCATTAGATGTTTAAGAGGATATCAAGGTGATACTTATCATGAATTAATAACACAATTGAGTGATTATCTCGATGTTGATGAATATGGTTTATTAGAATTAAGTCGCTACCGCGTTTGTCTTTTGGAAATGGATGAAGATGAAGATGCTAAGTCTTTATTAACGAGAAATAAAATACCATTTCAAATACTTCATCTATCTGATTTAGATATTCAAAAAACCGATAGTCTGAATAATTCAAAAATCATATATTTCAGCAATAAATTCGCGCAAATCGGACATATTTTTGCTGATATTCGTCAAAAAATAAAAGAAGATGAATCCATTAAAGAAAGAATTAAAATCCTTGTTAAAGATGATGCGGATGCTTTCTATATTTATACAATTGCAAAACTATTTGGTATCGAAGTTTATTCCATTGATGAAGTTCCTGTAATCGCTAATCCTGCTGTTACTGAAATGGTTAATAAGATATATCAAAATCGTTCGTTTAAAGATATTGAACAAAGCGAAGAATTAGAACTATTAAATAGCCTTATTAAACAATATAAAATCGATGAGATTGATGATTTTGATTATGCTTATTTAAACCTTCTAGAAATCTTATCCAGTCAAAAACAATTTATTCAGCATGGAGATAGAGGCGTGGTAATAACCACTAGTTATTGTTTAGATTCTGATTCTATTTGGTATATCACTAATTTTGAATATGGATGTTTCTATAAAGAATATTCAGATAATAATGTTTTATCGGACTCTCAATTACAAGAATTGAATCTTACCACAAGTTTTAATAAAACAGCGTTAGATGAGAGGAAGAAATTGAATTTTTTGCTCTATAATCACATCGCTTTATTATCGCGAGTAAAACAACATCAGTCTGATTCTATCTACGATAGTCAATTTGTTGATAAAGACATTAAAAAGAGAATAGAAACTAAAGACAAAATAGTGGAACTTAATACTAGCGGTGAATTTACTTCATCAATGAATTTATTAATGTCCGCTCATCAATATGATCAACATTATTACTATAAGAAAAATGGTGAATACCGTAGCTATGACCATTCTTTTAAAGGAGTCAAAGCTAATTCACTGATGGAAAAAGTTAGTTGGTCGGTTACTAATCTAGAAAAGTATTATAATTGCCCTTTTAAATATCTTTATGATGAATTAATTCCATTACCATCCGATTTACATCACGCATATAGGGGAAGATTTATACACTCCTTACTCGAGAATGTATTACATGATACATATGATTTTGAGGCCGAATTTATCAAAGCCAAAAATGTGTACATCAAGAGTATGGAGAAAAATAAAGAAGTTTTTACCAATAAAGAAGAAGCTTGGCTAGAGATGTATAGATATTGGTTAAAAAACATTATCTCCTCTATTCGTCGTATTAAAGACAATAGCAATATTATTAACTGTCTTAAAGATGCTGAATTACCAGTAGAATTCGATATTGATGGTTATAAATTTAAAGGATACGTTGATAAATTAGTTTACACAAAGAATGGTTTAGATAAGTTTTATACAATAGTGGACTATAAAACAGGGGCCGAACAATATGACGATATGGCTCTAGCGGTGGGTAAATCTATTCAATTGCCACTTTATTACTATGCTTTAGAACAGTTTAAAAACAAACATGATTATGTCGATGATTACACCTTTGGTGGTTTTTTAATTCAACATACATATTTTAAATCTATTAAAGCCGCTTATGTTGTTGGCACTTTATTCTCAGAAAGCAATTTATTAAAACAAACAAAATATAAAGGAATTAATCTTGCTTCTCATACATACGCTTATTCCTTTGACAATACTGTTCAAGAAGGAACTACAACGCAAAAAGGATTATTTCTTACTGGTAAACTCACATTCAATAAACCAGATGATGATTCCACTCTTTTAAGTAACCCTCCTAAGGGATTAGAAAAGTTTAATCTTAATGATGTAGTGGCTCTCTCTAAAAAGACCGCTGTGAGAATTATTAAAGCAATTATTAATAATGAATTCGATATTGCCCCATCTCAAACAAACATCACTAAACCAGTGAAAAAAATAGATAGTTTAAATTGCAGTTTTTGTAGTCATAGAGATATTTGTTATGTCAATCCAATAGAAGATGTAAGAGACTATTCTCTATTTATAAAAAAAGAATTATTGAATAAGGAGGAAGATAAAGGTGAATAAAGACTTTAATTATGAACAAAATCTAGCCTTAGATAATCCTATTAATATCGACCTCCAAGTATCCGCAGGAGCAGGCTCTGGAAAAACTAAAACACTCAGTGAAAAAGTGATGCTTTTAATCGAACAAGGACTTAAACCAAGCGAGTTATTAGTTCTAACCTTCACTAATAATGCTGCTCATGAGATGAAAGAAAGAATTATTCAAAAATTTGAAGGGAATAAAGACATAGCTTATGAATTAGCTAGCGCCCACATACAAACATTTGATTCTTTCAGCCAATATCTTGTTAGTAGATATTCTGGAGAATTAAAAGTCGCAGAGCAATTAAGCATCATTGATAAAAATGTCCAAAATACAAAAATTAAGGAATTTGTTGATCAAATATTTGATGAATATTATAGCGACAACGAGAAAAATAAAGCATTTTTGCGGACATTATTGAAATTTAATCTTAGAGATGATGAGATTTCTAAAGCTGTTGTTATTGATATTGTTGACCACATTAGTAAGCTTCCTCTTAATGAACAAGATAAGTTTTTAAACCATTATGATGAGACATTTCTTTCTCGCGAATTCTTTGACAGTAATGTTAATGATTTAGTAAAGTCTGCTAAAACAATCATTAAAGATAAAATCTTCTACGCTTATTTTAAAGAGAAATATCAAGATGCGATTGATAGCGCTGATTATTTAACCCTCAAAAGTATATTTAGTAATCCGAATAATTTCAATTTTGATATTGATAAATTAATGTTCCTTGATACTGAACTTGCTGACCCTCTTTATCATGCTTATTTAGACCTTTTAAAACTTGATGGCAAAGCTTTTATTGACAAAGCTAAAACCTTTATTAACGATAATAACGATTTATTTACTAAAAAGCGTAACGTCAGTGTTTCCTATAAAACTCTTAAATCTTTAATTAACACTACTAAAAAAAATGATTTATCTTTCATTACCGACATCAAAGATTTAGATGAAGAATATAAGAAGCTTATCCACTTTAAAGATGATATCCATCTATATTTAGACATTGTTAAAGAAGTATTTAGAAGATTGAACGAATATAAGAAGATAACTAATTGTTTTACATTTGGAGATATCTCTAATATGGCGTTATCTTTGATGATTGATCCACAATATGAAGATATCGCTGAGGAAATTAGAAGTAGATTTAAGTTCATTATGGTGGATGAATATCAAGACACTAATGATTTACAAGAAGCCTTTATTAATTCCTTATTAAAAACAAATAAGAAAGGTGAGAGAAGTCACCTCTTCTGTGTTGGTGACGCTAAACAAAGTATTTATGCTTTTAGAGATAGTAATGTTGCTTTATTCACCAATAGACAAAAACAATATGAATCTATTAGCAATGATGTTGCTCGAGCTATACCGATGAATAAGAATTATCGCTCTGGTAAAAAACTACTAGATGATATTAATCATATTTTTAATTTCTATATGACTATCGATAATGGCGGAATTGCCTATCATAAATTAAGCGAATCTTTGCAATATGATTCTGTAATCAATTTATATCGTGAACCGTATGATAACTTTGGTGTCCATCGTATCACCTCTTTATCATCTATAAATAATGATAATGCTCCATACGGAAGCAAAGAATGGGAAGCCAGAGCGATTGCGGCTAATATTAAAGATAAAATCGATAATGGCTTCCTTATCTCCGAGAGAAGTAAAAATGGCAATATCATCAGAAAATGTGATTATAAAGACTTCTGTATCCTCGTCGGAGTTAAAGAAGGTGTTGATTTATATCAAAAGGTCTTCCAAGAATATGGGATACCTTTAAATTGCAAAATTGAAAAAGATTTAAATGAGTCGGATCCAATTACGGTGATTAAGTCATTAATTGGAATGATGCAATATATTGCATTAGATAAACAATCTGACCCATTATTTGCTCACATGTTTGCCTCGGTAGCGAGAAGTTACATATTTGAATACGATGATCAAACAATCTTTGATTTATTAAACGACCCATCACATGAATATGTCGTATTAAATCATGACCCAATTGTCTTACAAATTATGGACTTCATGAACAAATATCAAAAGAGTTCCTTTGGTCAAATTTTTATTGAATTGCTAATTGAATTTAAAGTAGTGGAAAAACTATACAAGATTGGGGATGTTGATAACAGCATATCAAAAATAGAATCTCTTTACTTAATGGCGATTTCTCAACAAAAAGCTGGTGAAGGGATGAATGAGTTTATCGCTTTAATGGACAATATTAAAAAATATAAAACTGAACTCAGCAGTGAATCTCTTTATCAAGTTGATAACGCAGTGGATATGATGACAATCCATGGCTCAAAAGGCTTAGAAAGAAAAATAGTCTATATGCCTTGTAGTTATAATTACATCACTAAAGGGAAATCAGGTAGTCAGCCAGATTATGCTTTCTCTCGTAAATATGGCATTCTTTTACCTTATTATAATTATCAATTTGATAATTGCCCAATCGAGGAAGTTGATAAATCTTTCCCGACTTTATCAATTAATCACCTTATGGTCGCTCAATTAAATGAAGAAGCAAAAGTAAAGATAGATGAACATGTTAGACTCTTTTATGTCGCTCTCACTCGAGCGGAAAATGCTGTCTATATTGTGGGAGACTTACCAAAGATTAGCGATAGTGAAATAGAAAGTCAAAAGAAAAAAGATCGACCATATGGAATGCTTTGTCATATGCCATATTACTTCTTATTAGATGATATATATATTAAAGAAAAGATATCTCAAGGAATCGTAGATAAAACCACCTATGATTTATATCTCCAACGCATCAAAGATATTAAACATATTAAAAGAGATTTAACTAATGATGATTTAGATGAAGTTTCATATAAGAGATATTCTTATCTATGGGAGAATAGTTATTTAACTATACTTTCATCAAAGATTTTAGAATGTGTCACGAATATTGAAAGATCATTGTTTAAAGATTATTTAAATAAATTTGCTGAAGTAACTGATTATGATTTCCTCGCTCAATTATTTGCGGAACATTTCTATCATGATTATTCAATTAAAAAAGTAGATGACTTATTTAAACAACGAAAAGGGAAAATCTCTGATGGTGATGATGACGATAGTGAAGATACCTCTTTTGATATTGTTGTCACTAAAGATAATGTCTATTCATTATTGGACACCTTTAAAAACGCGATAGTGAAGAGAGTAAATCTCTCGTTCTTGGGCATTAGTTCTAACAAAAAAATATTAGATAAACCAGATAGTCAAGACACTAGTGATGTATTGATGAATAATTTCTTATTAATGTTTGCTAAAGCGTTTGACCATCAATATAGAATAAAGTCTATCTCCTTTAAATGTGATGATTATCTAGATAAAACAGAAGTGTTTGATTATTTAAAACACCCCGTTAGTGAGAAGTCTTATATTCCTCCTAAATTATTAAATATTAGAGTTAATGATGATTATATTGAATTTAAAGAAAGACTCCATCAAAGAGCGAGCAAAAAATCTTATGATGAAGAATTACCATCACAAGAAATATTAGATTATGGCACATATCTCCATAGATTATTAGAACTTGTGGATTTGCACACTAAAGATACTTCATTTATCAAAAATGACCACGATAGAAAGATTATCGATAAAGTATTAAGACTTGATATCTTTGATAATCTTGATAATGCAATAGTGTATCAAGAATATGCCTATTATGATGAGGAGTTACTCTCTACAGGTATCATTGACTTATTAATTATCAAAGATAACAAATATTACATTATTGATTACAAAGCCAAGCATACTGGTGATGAAGCCTACATCAATCAATTACATACATATAAGAGAAATATCACGAGAATCTTTAACATAGAAGACACTAGTAATATCAATATGTATTTACTATCAATCTTAGATTGTAAGATTATCAAGATTGACTAGCAGTTTTGTTTTACTACTCCGCTATCTTGTGTATAATATAGATAGCCACTCAAAGTTTGATACATGCTTGCATGTTGAATAAGACCTCTTGGTGTGGGCGTTCAGAAACAGAATGTCGAAGAGAAGACGGGGCCCATAAAAAGGTACATCTTCGAACGGTAGGGAATATCTGGCTAGTAGGCATATTGGGTGCCCGGAAACGGTTCCTAGTTTAACAACCTCGGTTATTTACCGGGGTTTTGTTTTGGATTCACATATAAAACATCTTTTGGATTTTTGCCTTTAATAGTTTTTTCTATATCTCTTTTTGGAAACATTGTTACGAGTTTATTTATATTTGCGTTAATGTTTTGATTGAGTCCAGCGTTGACTTCAATAATGACAAATAATGGTTCTCCAAAATGAGATTTAGATGTAGACATAATCGCATACTGACTTATTTCGGTTTTTAAAATACAATATAGTTCAGTAATAGATGCGAGAGTGTCAATAATATCTTCTGGGGTTAGATCATGATGATTATGAACACCTCTTTACTTTGCGGTTGCATTAACTCCCATAAAGAAATCGTATTTGCATATAAATCATTTTTAGAAAATATGTTTTGTTCCAATAAAGTGTTAATTTGTATCCCTAAAAGATATCCACTCTCCCACACATAAATGATCTATGTTATCCTCCGACACAGGAGGATTTTTTATGAGATATAAGACATATTCTGCCGAATATAAGATGGCTATGATTGATGAATATTTATCAAGAAGAGTCACAATTCGTGCTTTTGTAAAAGAAAAAGACATT
>CAJOLV010000004.1:52586-53098 GCA_905235515.1 uncultured Bacilli bacterium
GGAAAGCTGGCCAACTTGGGTATAAAAAAGATAAAGTAATTGTCCCAAATGAAATGCTACCAATTGATATTACCAATGAAGCCAAAGAAATAATAAAAGAAGAAAAGAATGTAACCTCTTCTAATACTTTTACATTAGAAACAAAAGGTATGAAATTAACATTTTCAATCAATAATCTCAGGCAAAAAATTGATGAAACGAACAAAGGATACTGGAAACTTAATGCTGTTTTAACTAACAACCCATCGTTAAATCGAGACTTTGTTAAGTATTGTAATAGTATTGATAGTGAAGGAAATAGAATTGAAATTCAAAACATTTCTACCAACCTTATTGGTCAAATAGACTCGTTTATGAAAGGCATTGTTTCTACTATTTGCGTGTGCGTTGCATTTGCCTTGGCCTTATTTTCATCGCTCTTATTGATGAATTTCTTATTCATTTCTGTTTCCTATAGCAAGAAAGAAATTGGCGTTTTAAGAGGACTAGGCGCTAGAAATATTGATGTTTTA
>CAJOLV010000005.1 GCA_905235515.1 uncultured Bacilli bacterium
TTTTATTTTGGGCAAAACTATAAGTTTTACCTCCACCCCAGACTATCTGGGGGTTTTAACTCGCTCATCGTTCGCACGATGGCTCAGACAAAAAACCAGAGTTTTATCGACTCTGGCTTTCTTATATTCATTTTAGTTATTTATCTCTCATAGTTGGGAAGAGAATGACTTCTCTCACTTGAGTTTGATTGGTTAATAACATCACTAATCTATCAATTCCCATGCCGACTCCACCAGTTGGGGCCATACCATATTCAAGTGCTTGAACGAAATCTTCATCAATTTCACAAGCTTCATCATCACCTAATGATTTAGCTTTGGCTTGGGCTTCAAATCTTTCTCTTTGATCAATTGGATCATTTAACTCAGTATATGCGTTAGCGAGTTCTCTACCATTAACGAATAATTCAAATCTTTGAGTAAATCTTGGATCGTTTTTGTCTTTTTTAGTTAACGGAGAAACTTCGATTGGATATTGATAGACAAATGTTGGTTGAATTAATTCATCTTGGCACATTTCCTCAAAGATTTCATTCATGACATAACCAATGGTGTTTTTAAACTTATCAAGATGAATTTCATATTTATCTGCAACCGCTTTCGCCTCTTCAAATGAATGAATATCTTTTAAGAAATCAACACCTGTCTTTTCTTTCACTAAGTCATTCATAGAAATCCATTTAAATGGTTTCTTAAAGTCGATAACTTTATCTTGATATGTCACCAAAGCGGAACCAGTTACATCTTTAGAGGCTTGTCTAATCATCTTTTCAGTTAACGCTCCGATACCTCTTAAATCGGTATAGGCTTGATAGATTTCAATAGAAGTAAATTCTGGATTATGGGAAGCATCCATTCCTTCGTTTCTAAACAAACGACCGATTTCATAAACTCTTTCCATGCCACCAACGATTAATCTTTTAAGATTAAGTTCAGTAGCAATTCTTAAATAGAAATCTTTATCAAGGGTATTATGATGAGTGACAAATGGTCTAGCAGCCGCCCCACCTAAGATTGGATTAAGGATTGATGTTTCAACTTCTACAAATCCTTGATTATCTAGGAATTTTTGAATACTTCTGACTGTTGCGGGTCTAGCAAATGCAACCTTTTTAGATTCATCATTAACAATTAAGTCTAGGTATCTACGTCTACTTCTCTCTTCAACATCAGTTAAACCATGGAATTTTTCTGGAAGAGGATGTAAACATTTGGTTAAATGAGTATATTTTTCAGCGCGAATAGTTAATTCACCAGTTCTCGTGGTCATAACGCGTCCTTTGACACCAACGATATCACCAATATCAGCCAAGCGGAATAAATCGTAAGATTTTTTACCAACGACATCAATGCCAATATAAGATTGGATGTTACCTGTTTTGTCTTGAATGTTAATAAAAGAGGCTTTGCCCATTCTACGAATGGCCATAATTCTACCAGCGACAGAAACAATTAGATTCATCTTTTCAATGGCTTTAGATTGTTTCTTGCCCACTAATTTTCTAATATCAGCGACATGATGAGAAACTTTATAGGCTTGTCCAAAAGGATCAACTCCCATTTCTTGATATTTAGCTAACTTCTCACGTCTAGCTTGTTCTTGGTCATTTAATTCGCGATTATCCATTCTAATCCCCTCCAAAACATAAATATCATACTCAATAATTTGACTTTAGAATAGTCGTAATTATTGATTTGCAATTTCTTCTTTGATTGCATCTAAGATATTTACTAGTGATTTTCTATCTACGAGTTCAGTGCTTAATCTGTTTTTGTAATACTTCACATTCTTAAAACCCGAGAAGAATTTGCTTGCTATTCCTCGATACATTCTCATCGCTAGAAATTCCCCTTTTTCAGCGATGTAATGGTCCGCTAAAGAAAGGCATTGATTTATCTTTTCTAATATAGAAACATCTTCAATTCTTTCTCCTGTTTTGTAATATGTATCAATCTGTTTTATTAGCCAAGGATTACCTACTCCTCCACGAGCAACCATAATCCCTTCTGCACCAGTAATCTCTTTTGCTTTAATTGCGTCATCTAAAGTATAGATATTTCCAGAGATAACTAGAGGAACAGTCATTTTACTTCTTAAATCTTTTACTAGTTCATAATGCGGTTGTCCAAGATACATTTGCTTCCTTGTTCTAGCGTGGATAGCAATCATATCAACATCAGCAGCTTCTAGCTCTTTAATGACATCCATAAAGTTGATGGAATTATCATCCCAACCTAGTCTTATTTTTGCGGTGATTGGAATATTGATTTCTTGTTTTAATCTCTTCACAATTTCACCACATAATTGAGGATTTTTCATTAGTGATGAACCACTTCCAGCATTAGTTACTTTGGGCACCGGGCAACCCATATTCAAATCGAAAAAATCAATATTTGGGTTAAGTTTTAACGCTAATTTTGCAGCTTTTACAATATTTTCTGGGTCATGTCCAAATAGTTGAACGCCCACCGGATGGCTTTCTGGATAGATAACATATTCGTTGGTCTTATCATTATCATAAATTAAGCCCATATCAGAGACCATTTCACTAACTGACACAGCCACACCAAAAGGCTTCATAAAATCACGATAACCATAAGAAGTGATTCCCGCCATTGGGCCAAGAACCACTACTCCATTTATTTCAATGTTACCTATTTTCCACATAAGGAAAAGAGAGGTTGCCCCCTCTTAGTTAACTCCTTCTTTTTTATCACTAACAGGTTCAACCGGTTCTGGTTTCTCATCGCGTTTAAGGTGACGATTAACTAATAAGTAATCGATTTCTTCTGCTGTGATTTGTTCATGTTCAAGAAGTGTCTTTGCAATTAAAATGACATCTTCTTTATTATCTAAAATAATTTTCCTTGCTTCTTCGTGAGAAACTTCAATAATTTTACGAACTTCAGCATCAATCTTTGTCGCGGTTTCAACTGAGAAATTCTTTTGAGAATTTGTATAGTCACGACCTAAGAAAACACTGCCGGTATCTCTTTCATATTGGATAGGACCTAATTCAGACATACCTAATTCACACACCATAACACGGGCAATTTGTGTCGCCATTTCGATGTCGTTTTGTGCGCCACTAGAGATATCATCAAAGAAGATTTCTTCACTAGTTCTACCACCAAGGTAACCAACGATTCTTGCCTCTAATTCTTTCTTGGTTAATAAGAAACGATCTTCTTCAGGTGTCATACGAACATGACCGCCTGTATTACCACGTGGAATAATTGTAATCTTTTGAACCTTATCACTATGTGGATTCTTAATACCAATAATCGCATGACCAGCTTCGTGATATGCGACGATTTCTCTTTCGTGGTCGTTCAATGCACGAGACTTCTTTGCTGGACCCGCAATACGACGGTCAATAGCTTCATCAATATCATCTAATGTAACTGAACTTTCACCTTTTCTAACGGAAAGGATAGCGGCTTCGTTCATGATATTTTCAATATCCGCGCCGGAGAAACCGACTGTTCTCTTGGCTAAAGCGGCAAAGTCAACATCGCTATTGAGTGTTTTGCCTCTAGAGTGAACTCTAAAGATTTCTTCTCTGCCTTTTCTATCAGGTAAAGAAACTGTAATTTTTCTATCGAAACGACCAGCTCTTAATAAGGCTGGGTCTAAAACATCATCACGGTTTGTCGCAGCAATAACAATAATGCCAGCATTATCATTAAAGCCATCCATTTCCACTAATAATTGGTTAAGGGTTTGCTCACGTTCATCGTTGCCACCACCTAAACCAGCACCTCTTTGTCTACCAACAGCATCGATTTCATCGATAAAGACTAAACATGGGGCGTTTTGTTTGGCGATTTTAAACATATCTCTAACACGGCCAGCACCGACACCAACAAACATTTCGACAAAGTCGGAGCCAGAAATGGAGAAGAATGGAACACCTGCTTCACCCGCAACAGCTTTCGCTAATAAAGTTTTACCACATCCCGGAGGGCCTACTAACAAGACACCTTTTGGTAATTTAGCACCATATTTGGTGAACTTTTGTGGGTCTTTTAAATAATCAACCAACTCTTTCATCTCGGTCTTTTCTTCATCAGCACCAGCAACATCATCAAATCTGACTTTGCTGTTCTTTTCTCTACGGGCTCTAGATTTATTAAATTCTAAAGCGGCGTTATTGGAAGAACCAACCGATCTAGATAGTCTGGAGAATAAGAAGACAACAACTACAGCACTACCAACCAACATAATAATTGTTGGTCCCCATTTGTCCCACCAAGATGTAACATATGGGTCGGTTGTAGATGGCGTAATATCTTTGTCATAAATTAATTGAACAATAGTTGTATCAGGGATAGCGATTTCAACGTTTTCATTATCTTCATCATTCCACTTTAAGGTGTTTTTGGTTGTGTAATATGTGTCGTAATTTAAAACGCATTCATAATTGCTCTTACGATTTTTTAATTTAGCGTCAGCGTTTGCGTAATATGTACCAGAAAGTTGGACAACTGTAGATTCTTTAGGCGTCTCATACACTTCAACAATACGATCATTTTCAAGAGCATTAATAAATTCTTGTTGGTTTAATTCTTTCGCGGTATTGCGGTTTAGCAAAACAACAAGGGTAACGATTAATGAAATAACGAATAAAAACGATAATAATAGTCCGAAAGATGAACGTCTACGATTAGGATTTTGGTTCTCGTCCATAACAGACCTCCTTTTTCGCTACCAGCGAATTAATATTTATTATATATTATTTTACTTTCTTAGAAAGCAAAATGCTTATTTAACGTAAAAATTTAATTCGTCACTGATAATAAAATCAGGACGATATCTAGGAATATAAATGATTTTTCCATCCTTATTTACAATGATTGGCCATGTCTCTCTTTTTGTTAAAGGCATCTTCCAATCAATGAACAATCTGCGAACAGAAACTAGATAATTTTTAATCATATATTTATCACCAGGGCGATATGTCCTAATAGTTAAAGGATAATCATTTAAAGTGACATTGCGATTTGATGTATCGCCTTCAAAATTCAAATAGAATTGATCACAATCAAACACAGTTGGTTTATCAATAATATATTGATATTTAACATTAATTAATTTAACAAACTCAGCTTCCTGATAACTTTTTCTAAATACTAAATTGAGTTTAATTGGTACGCTGATGTTACCTGATGGAATATTTAGTACTCTTCTAATTTCTCTTGCTTGTCCTAATGAAATGGAAACAGTTTCATCTAACTCTTTAACCATCTTATTTAGAGCATAAGCAAACTCTTTAATCGATAAGGACTTTAGTGTTTCAACATCATGAAGATTAATCTTTTCAAATCTATCAAATAATTGTTTAAGTTCAGCGTTTCTATCCGCAATTTCTTGGATAACACCTTTACGTTCTTCGGCGGTCATCTTTTTAACAATATTGTGTCGATATTTGTTTCTTAAGAATGTCATGTCATCATTAGAAGCATCAAGGGCAAATGGGACATTATTAGACTCACAATATCCCCTCAAATATGCTTTTGAATATTGTAATAACGGACGAATGATAAGAGTGTTGTTAATCACTGTTTTTTCATTAATTCCGTAAAAAATAACAAGGTTTTGACGGTTTTTTTGCATTAGATAGGTTTCAATCACATCATCTTCATTGTGGGCTACTAAGACTGCGTCGTAATTAAACTTTTTGGCAAGTTGGGCGAAGAATAAATAACGAATTCTACGGCATTCTGATTCAATGTTGAAGTCACCGATTCCGTGTACTAAATCTTTAACATGATAGGCAATATTTTGTTTTTGACAATAATGGATAAAACTTTCCATTTCATAATTTGATTCTGATCTTAAATGATAATTAACTAGTGCTGCTGAAAACTTAACATTTTCTTTTTGGAGCATATCAAAAAGGGCCATAGAATCAGGGCCAAATGAACACGCTAGTAAATATGTTTTTGATTTGTCTAAATTAATCATTAACTTTCTTTTTAGATAACTCTATAAATGTTGGCACTTCTTTTTTGCCTTTTAATTCAAAATGAATTTCTACTTCGATTAAATGTATACCCAAATAAAGAGTAAGAACGCTATTTTCTTTAACTTCAGTGCTTGGTTTTGCTACTTTCCCATCAACAAATATCTTGCCGTTTTCTGCTAGAGCTTTAGCGACTGTTCTTCTTTTAATAATTCCACTTTGTTTAAGCACTAAATCTAATCTCATACCATTTCCTTTGTTTTATGTGTTAGTAATATGTTAACTAAGCATTCTAATATGGCAGTTAATGTATCAAGCCATCCTTTATTTTTAATAACTACTATTTTAAAGATATTTTTAAGGTAACTAACTTTAATGGTTTTTAGATAAGGTATCATTGCTTCAAATAAGATGTTGCCAATACCTCTAATATTTATATAATCTTTTGATAAGATTAGTTCAACATTATTTGCATTTTCACTTATCTTATCTACTTTTGCTTCTCGTTTTAATAAATCGATTGTTCTCTTTTTAAAGAGCATCTCTACTTCATCTGGTAATTTACCAAAAATATCTCTAGTTCTAATTCTTATATTAAGCAAATCTTCCACTGATGGAGCGGTTAATATTTCTTGATATATTTCTATCTTATCAGAATCATTAGCAAAGCTAGTTGGAATGTAAGCATCAATTGATAAACTAACATTAGACTCGACTGGCTGTTCTGCTTCTCCACCCATTTTTTCTTGAACGGCTTCGTTAAGCAATTTGATATACATATCTAAACCAATAGAGTCAATAAAGCCAGCTTGTTCTGGGCCTAGAATATCTCCGGCACCTCTAATCATAAGGTCGCGTCGAGCAATTTTATAACCTGACCCTAATTCAGTGAACTCTTGAAGGGCCTGTAATCTCTTTTTAGTCTTCTCATTCATTTCCTTAAATGGAGAATAAAACAAATAGGCATAGGCAATTCTATTACTGCGACCAACACGCCCTTTGATTTGGTAAAGCTGTGACAATCCATATCGTTCACTATCTTCAACAATAATCATATTTGCGTTAGGAACATCAATGCCATTTTCCACAATTGATGTACATACTAAAACATCGATCTCACCGTTATAGAACTTGCTCATAACATCTTCAATTTCTTCTTTGAGCATTTTGCCATGAGCAACCGCTATGCGAGCATCTGGTAACATCTTTTGCAATCTATTAGCACATAAATATAAAGTAGAGATGTTATTACGCATATAAAACACTTGTCCATTACGACCCAATTCACGTTCGATTAATTCTTTCACAACTTCTTCATTGAAAGGGGCTACATAGGTTTGAACAGGCATTCTTTCTTGTGGCGCTGTATCAATCTTACTCATAGATCTAACGCCTAATAAAGATATCTGTAATGTTCTAGGAATTGGAGTAGCGCTGAGGGTTAAAACATCAATATTGGATTTCATTTCTTTTAAACGTTCCTTTTGAGCGACACCAAATCTTTGCTCCTCGTCCACCACTAAAAGTCCAAGATCTTTGAATACAATATCTTTTGACAATAATCTATGTGTGCCAATTGCTAAATGAATTTCTCCATTAGCTAAACCTTTTAAAAATTCTTTCTCAGTTGTTTCACTAATTAATCGGGAAAACACTGCTATTTTTACTCCAAATTCAGAAAAACGCTTTATTGCTAATTCATAATGTTGTCTAGCGAGTAATGTCGTTGGGCATAAAACGGCTGCTTGTTTTCCAGAGTTGATTGCTTTAAATATTGCTCTAAATGCGACTTCTGTTTTACCAAAGCCAACATCGCCACAGAGCAATCTATCCATTGGAGATTCTTTCTCCATATCCTCTTTAATTTCTTGGATTGCTTTATCTTGGTCATAGGTTAATTCATATTCGAAAGAATTTTCAAACATTTCACTAAATTCATCATCTTTTTTAAAGGCGAATCCTTGAATTTTACTACGTTCAATATAGAGATTCATCAATCTATTTGCGAGATCATTAACTCTTTCTTTGATTTTGCGTTTTTGGTTTTCCCAATCATTAGAATGTAATCTTGATAATCTTGGTCGTATTCCTTCTTTACCAATGTATTTTCTTACTAATTGGAATTGAGTTAATGGAACATATAAAAGTTCATCACCGTGATAGGCAATCTTTAAATAATCTCTATGTACCCCATCAACTTCTAATGTTTGTAGTTCTAGGAATTGGCCAATACCTTGGTATTCATGAACAACATAATCACCAGGGGTTAAATCTTCAAACGATTTTAAAATGGTAGCTTCTTTAAATCTATTATCAAATCTTGCTGTTTTAACTCTTTCGTTAAATAATTCACTAGCGGTTAAGAAAACTATTTTCTCATCTGGTAAATAAAAACCCGACGAGAGATTTAATGGAGAAATTCCAATGTTGCATTTATCAGGAATATCAAATTCTTTAATAGATTGATATTTAATATTTAATTCTGATAGACCTTCTTCAATAAGATTGATTTGTTCTCTTTTTGCTAGATTAATTACGACTTTATCACCTTCATTGAGATACATTTGAATGATATTCAATGCATCACCTCTTTTACTGGCAATATATGGAACGTTCTTAACATTAAATGATAAGTCGTCACCTGAGGTAATGAATTTAGATGTTGTGATTGTGTTATAAGAGTTTTTATTTATTAATCTATTAAAGTCTTGGCATAGTTCTAAATGTGAAATGACAACACCATTTTCATGTAATTCGCTAAGATACTCATTTGATTCATTGAGCATCATCGTATTAGCTTGTTCAATGCTATCGATGTCAACAAGCACTCTTAAAAAGTTTTGGCAATAATCTAATATCGAAAAATGTTTATCAGTAATAAGCGAGTAATATTTATATAATTCTTGGCTGCGTTGTCCTTCCATTATGTTTGTAACATCTGTTTCTGTATTATTTCTTAATGTTTCAAATAAACCCCAAGGAAGGTGCTTTTGATCTTGTTCTAGAATATTAAATATTTTATCGGCAGCCTTAAAAGTCTCTTCATCGCTTAACAATAAATCGTTTCCAGGCAAAATATCGATTTTATCAATTTCCTTCAAAGAAACTTGAGTCGCTAAATCAAAGAATCTAATTGATTCAATTTCATTATCAAAGAATTCAATACGAACAGGATTTTCATTATTAACAGAATAAATATCTAAGATATCTCCACGATTAGCGAATTGTAATGATTGATCAACTTTGTTAACGCGAATATATCCATTTTTTACTAATTCTTTTTTAATTGTTTCTAAATCGTATGTTTTACCTTTTCTAAATTCTAAACATTTATTAGAAAATGTGATTGGATCAGGAAGATATCTTGTCACTGAGGCAAGGTTAGCTACAACTATTTTGGCCTTCCCCTTAATAATATTATTAAGAACATATAATCTTTGAGCGATCATTTCTATTGATTGCGCGAGAGTTTGAGCTCTAATTAATTCGTCTGTTGGAAATAATAAAACATTTTCAGGCCCCACTATCGAGGCAATATTTTGAGAAATCTTTTGAGCTTTATATAAATTAGAAGTTATTAATAAATATTGACCACCATCTTCTTTAAAAGATAAGGCAGTTAATAAGCTAATTCCGATGTTATCATCAACGACAAAATGACCCTTTTTCGCTAGGAAGGAGGGTATCGTCTTATTATTTTTTAACTTAGCAAATAGGTCCAAGGTTACCTCCTAGTTGAATTTGCTCATTGCCCGCTCAAAGTCGAATCTTAATGCCTCCTTTATCGCCTCAACTGCATTCTGCATAGCTTCTTCAATTAAAGGCATTTCCTCTTTTAGAGGTTTGCCTAAAACATAGTCGATTGCATCATATTGTGGTTCACCAATACCAATACGAATTCTCTTGAATTCTTCTGTACCTAATAGGTCAATAATGTTTTGCAAACCTTTTTGGCCACCAGAAGAACCTTTACTACGTAATCTAATTGTGCCTACAGGCAAAGCCATGTCATCGCAGATAACAATGATATCAGAAAGATCAATCTTGAAATAATCCACTACTTGTCTAACAGCAGTGCCACTTAAATTCATATAAGTGGTTGGTTTAAAAAGCATCACATCTTTATCAAAGATTTTGCCTCTACCAAGCAAACCATTAAAAACACCCTTATCAATATCGATTTTTGCCATTTCTCCTAAAAGGTCAACGGTGTCAAAACCCATATTATGACGAGTGTGTTCGTATTTTTTACCAGGATTGCCTAAACCAACGATTAAATACATAGAATCTTCCTGCTCGTAAATTATATATAAAAACATGCTTTAATAAAAGCATTGATTATTCTATACTCAAAGTATATGAAAAAGTTCTTTCAGAGATTAGGGGCAGGAATAGCAATTGGTGCAGGTGGTTCAATTGCTGGGGTCTCTGGTGCTGCAATAGCGCTTGTTTTACATGTCTATCACGAAATAATTAACGCTGTTAATAATTTTCGAAAGAAATTTAGTGAATCAATTAAAATACTCATTCCTATTCTTCTAGGAATCTTTATCTCTGTTATTATCTGTGTATATGTTTTTCATTTAGCATTCCGTTATTGTATGTTCCTTTTAATCTGCATTTTTGCCGGTTTTTTAATTGGATCTTTTCCAGGAATTAGAGATAACGTAAAAGGTGTAAAAATGCAAAAATCTCATTTCATAGCGGTTTTTTCCGGTGGAATTTTTGTTATTTCTCTTGGCGTTCTTAGTGTTATCTTCGGCGCGAGAGGTGGAGGAGTAGAACAAGCTTTCACCACTATGCCAGTTTGGTTATATTTTGTATTGATATTAGTTGGCGCAATCTCTGCTGGAGGATTAACGGTGCCTGGCTTATCAGGTGGATTAATTCTTTTAATTCTTGGTTTTTACCGCCCACTTATGGATAATTCCGTTACTTATGTTAAAGAAGTTTTTGGAATAGGTTGTGAACAAACTTGGGGCCACTTCCTCCAATTTGTTTTGATGATTGGATCATTTGCCATTGGCTGTGTTATCGGGGTTGCTCTTGTTTCTAAATTAATGTCTAAATTATTAACAACACATCCCACAATTACTTACTATGTCATTATTGGTTTTATTCTTGGGAGTATCGTTGTTTTATTTTTTAATTACGATGTTTTTAACTACTACAAAGTTTGGGCCGGAGAAACAATCGGAAACATTACTCCGATAATGCCTATATATGTGGAGCTTCCTATTAGTGTTGTTGTATTAGGAGTTTCTGCTTTCCTATCATATTTGCTTGTTAAACATCATAGAAAAGTTTTAGAATCTGAAGAAGAAATTAACGAATAATATAATTATTGTTTGACATGTTCGCATGCGAACTATTAAGATTAAATATAGTTTTGGCATGGAAGATTTTAATTGTAAAAACGACATTATCTATCTAATTAGACATCTCAGCAAATTACTTCAATTTGATTTTGAAGAGAGAGTTGCCCAAGTTGGCTTAACAGCTTCTCAAGCTAGAACACTTTTTTTCATTAATCGATGTCGCTTAGCTAATCAAGAGGTTCATCAAAAGGATATTGAAGTCCATTTCTCATTAGCGAAGTCCACTGTTAACGGATTAGTTAGTCGACTAGAAAGAAATGGATTCATCGTTAAAAAGAATTTAAAGAATTATTCAGTTCTCACAATGACCGAATCAGGAATTCAAACAATTGAAAAAATTAGACAAGGCCGAGTTGATACGGTCAATAAGTTATTCTCTTGTTATAGTCAAGAAGAGCAACAAAGAGTATTAAAAAACTTAAATAAAATGATTGATAGTTTTAAAGGGGGTATAGAGTGTGATTAAAAAAATTAAATTAATTTTAAAAAGCGTTAGACAATATAAAAAATATGCTTTGATTACTCCTGTTTTTATGATTATCGAAGCGGCTTTAGAATGTATGCTTCCATTTATCATGTCAGTTTTAATTGATGACATTGGCTTAATCGCTAAATCATCCGATATTGTTTCCAAGACATTTGATAATTTCCTTTTCCCGATTTCCATTTTAGGAATCATATTAATTCTTATTGGTTTCTCTGCCCTATCACTAACCTGTGGCATTTTGGGTGGAAGATTTGCTGCTAAAGCATCAATTGGTATGGGTGCAAATTTAAGAAGCGATATGTATAAGAAAATTCAAAGTTTTAGCTTTAACAACATCGACAAATTCCAAGTTTCCAGTTTAATTACTAGAATGACCACCGATATTAATAATGTTCAAATGGCGTTCCAATTATGCATTCGTATCGTTATTAGAGCACCTTTAATGATGATATTCTCCGGTATTATGGCATTTGTCGCTGGTGGTAAAATGGCGTGGATCTTTATCGCCTTAATTCCACTAGTGGGCTTAGGCTTGTTCTTTATCATCAAAGGCGCGATGGGAATCTTTATGAGAGTCTTCAAGCGTTATGACAAACTCAATGAATCAGTGCAAGAGAATGTTACTGGCGTGAGAGTTGTTAAATCGTTTGTGAGAGAAGACTTTGAAAAAGAAAAGTTCTCCAAAGCTTCTAACGAAATGACAAATGACTTTATCAAGGCCGAAAAGATTGTTGCCTTGAATAACCCAGTCATGAACACCACTATTCATTTAAGTAATATTTTAGTTGTTGGTCTTGGTTCATATTTAATCTGTACAACAATTGACGGCATCACAAATGAAACTGTTGACGGCAAACAAGTTATCAACATTCATTATGGTCAATTATCTATTGGTCAGATGTCATCATTATTAACCTATGGTATGTCTATTTTAATGTCTATTATGATGATATCTATGATTCTAGTAATGTTAGTTATGTCATTAGAGTCCATTAGACGTATTTCTGAGGTGTTAATGGAGACTCCAACCATCACTAATCCCGATAATCCAATCGAGGAGATTTCTGATGGCTCAATTGAATTCAAAGATGTTAATTTCAAATACTCAGAAACCGCTGAGAAAAATACCTTAGAAAACATCAATTTATCTGTAAAATCTGGACAATTTATTGGAATTTTAGGTTCTACTGGTTCTGGTAAAACTAGCTTAATTAATCTTATTTCTAGACTATATGATGTTAATGAAGGATCGGTCACTGTAGCAGGTCATGATGTGCGCGAATATGACCTAGTTCAATTAAGAGATTCTGTCTCTGTAGTGTTGCAGAAAAATGTCTTATTCTCTGGCACAATTGAATCTAACCTTCGTTGGGGTAATAAAGAAGCCACCGAAGAACAAATGTGGGCGGCTTTAAAAATCGCTCAAGCCGATACAATAGTAAAAGAAAAAGAGGGTCAACTCCAATCAGTTGTTGAACAAGGTGGCGCTAACTTCTCTGGTGGTCAAAAACAACGTATTTGTTTAGCAAGAGCGATCTTAAAGAATCCAAAGATTTTAATTTTAGATGACTCAACATCTGCTGTTGACACTAAAACTGATCATTTAATTAGAAAAGGATTAAAGAATGATTTACCAGAAATGACTAAGATTGTTATTGCACAACGTATTTCATCCATCCAAGATGCTGATCAAATTATCATTATGGATGATGGCAAGATTGATGCTATCGGTAATCATGATTATCTAATTAAAAATAATGCGATTTATCGTGAAGTTTATAATACTCAAAACGCGATTGGAGGTGACAAATAATGCCCCCTGTAAGAATGAGAGAACGTGGTCGTGCTAAAAAGGGCACAATGAAACGTTTATTAAAGATTTTATTTAAGAAATACCCATTACAATTAGGTTTTTCTGCTTTCTGCGTTGTCTTCAACGTAATAACTAACCTTTGTAGTTCTATCTTTGCTGGATTAATTTCTGGTGTTTTAACTCAAGGAATTATTAGCCACGGTGGAGCTTTCAATCCATTTACCTCAGAAGAATTTCATACATTGTATGAGGCTCAAGTTTTTGGCGGTAGTTTTACCATTAAAGCCAATGTCCCAATCTTGTTAATTGTTATGGGGTCGATTTATTTTGTTGGTGTCTTTGCCTCTTGGGGATGGAGCCGCACTATGGCTATCGTTACTCAAAAATATATGAATGAGTTCCGTATCAAGATGTTCTCACACATGCAAGATTTACCAATTAAATATTTTGATACGCACCCACGTGGAGCGGTCATGTCATTATATACAAATGATATTGATACAATTAGACAATTTATTTCTCAATCACTTCCTGAATTTTTAAGATGTGGATTATCGGTCTTATTTGCTTTCATTATGATGTTAATCAATAGTGTTTGGATGACATTAGTGGTATTACTAGGTTCCGTATTCATGATTGTGTCCACTAAAGTCATTGGCGGTAAAGCTAGTAAATACTTTATTAAACAACAAATGCAGACAGGTGTTGTAGAAGGCAATATCGAAGAATCTATTAAAGGACTTAAAGTCATTAAAGTTTTTAACCATGAAGATGAATCTATTAAGGACTTTGATAAGATTAATGAAACCCTTAGACAAAACGCTACAACCGCAAACATGCATGGCAATATTACCGGTCCAATCAATTCGAATATTGGTAACTTTATCTATGTTTTAACTGCGTTAATTGCTTGTTTAATCTTTACCATTGATGGATTTAAGAACTTAACAGTTGTTGCTGGCTTAGTGGAACTTGACCATTCTGCCTTCTATTCCATGATTGTTTCATTCTTAATGATGACAAGAATGTTCTCTAATAACATTAATCAATTCTCACAACAAGTAACATTTATCGTTCTTGGTATGGCAGGTGCTTCTCGTTGCTTTGATTTATTAGATGAAAAAGCGGAAGAAGATAATGGCTATGTCTCATTAGTCCATATTAAGAAGGATGATGAAGGCAATATCATTGAAACAGATGAAAAGACTAGATTATATGCTTGGAAACATCCTCATGGTGATGGCACGACAACATATACCGAATTAAAAGGCTTTATTGTTTTAGAGAACGTTGATTTTGGATATGTCGAAGATAAATTAGTCTTACATGATATTTCTATCCACGCTAAACCAGGGCAACAAATCGCTCTCGTTGGTGCGACAGGTGCAGGTAAAACTACTATCACTAATTTAATTAACCGTTTTTATCCGCTTGCAGATGGCAAAGTGAGATACGATGGAATCAATATCAATAAAATTAAAAAGGGTGATTTACGCCGTTCTTTAGGCATTGTTTTGCAAGATGTAAATTTATTCACAGGTACTGTTATGGAAAATATCCGTTATGGACGTTTAGACGCTACTGATGAAGAAGTTTACGAAGCGGCAAGAATTGCTAATGCTTATGACTTTATTACACGTTTACCAGAAGGATTTAACACTATGTTAACTGGTGATGGCGCTAACTTATCTCAAGGCCAAAGACAATTAATCTCTATTGCTAGAGCGGCAGTCGCTGATGCTCCTGTGATGATTCTTGATGAAGCAACATCATCTATTGATACTCGTACTGAAAAACTAGTGCAAGATGGTATGATTCAATTAATGAAAGGCCGTACAGTCTTTGTAATCGCTCATAGATTATCCACTATTCAAAATAGTAAAGCCATTATGGTTATGAAAGATGGTCGTATTATCGAAAGAGGCGACCACCAAAGCTTAATTGAAGAAAAAGGCATGTACTATCAACTTTACACCGGTGCATTCGAGTTAGAATAATGAGCAAAATCATCTTTGTCTGTCACGGATCCATTTGTCGATCTCCAGCAGCAGAGATGATTTTTAAAATGCTCTGTAGTGAACACGAAGTTATATCACGTGCTTTAACATTTGAAGAGATTGGTAATGATATCTATCCACCGATGAAAAAAGAATTAGATAGGAGAGGCATTCCTTATGCAAGACATTACGCTGAATATCTAAAGCCATCAGATGTTGAATGGGCCGATTATATCTTTTATATGGATATTGAAAATCGATATATGCTTGTAAGAAGATATGGAGAATTAGATAAATTTCAACCGATATTTAGATACACAAATAGCGTTACTGAAATTGAAGATCCGTGGTATACAGGGAATTATAAAAAAGTGGTTGAACAAATCACCACTTGTATAAAAGATATCATTAAAAACATTTAGATTATCCCAGTTCTGCTGGGTTTTTTCTTAATTTTATTAAATATAAGAATAAAACATATAATCCTACTACTAAAGTGACAATACCATTAATTAAGAAGTACCATAATGTATTAGAAACGTTATATAAGTGGGTGAAAATGTAATCATTACAAAGGTTGAATAAGAAGTGAATACACATACAAGCAATAGGACATTGAGTGTAATAATAAACAAAGCCTAAAAGCAAACCTAATCCAAATGAATACGCCACCACTATTAAGTCAGCAGGATTAAATGAGGAGAAGAAGTGTGTTAAGTGGAGTGGCATAGACCAAATATTGCTGCGGAAATTAATATCTTTACTATTGGTTTGCCATTTTCCATATGACCAATTAATAGATATCTAAAAATGATTTCTTCATTGCCTACTAATAATGCGATAAATAGAACTTGTAACGGACCCGCCCAAGTAAATGTTGGAGTAGCGGGTTCTTTTAATGCCCAAGCGTAGATAAGATTACTAATTGCCACTACAGTGGTAGGAACAAATAAAGGCATTAATTTAAAATTAACCACCCTATCTCTCACAATTAAATATGCGTGGGAGCGTATATAAAAGATTAAGAATACAAGCATCACTGCCATTAAAGCGGCTTCGATAGCAAAATAAATAATCTCATTCTTGGTGATAAGACTTGTAGGGAATGTACAAACGGCAATATATAGCAACGTTATTAACGCTATATCAATTATTCTGTTTTTGCTCATCTGCTTTTTTCTCTACAAACACTAACTTCTTTAAGACGAAGAAGAATGGAACAATGATAATCCAGATAAAGATAGACCACACTTGGCTAGGCGAAAAGACACCTAAGAAGTTTCCTCTATCATCTCCACGGAAGAATTCGATAATAAATCTAAAGATTGAATATGATCCTAAATAAACGATGAATGTATATTTGAATTTAAATACTAAAATAAGAACTAATAACAAACCAGTTAATAAGAATAAAAATCCACTCTCAATTAATTGAGTAGGAATAACTGGTTCTGATAAAAATGGAAATTGCACGCCAATCCAACTATTAGTCGGTTTGCCATAACAACAACCATCTAAGAAACAACCAATTCTACCAAAGGCATGCCCGATAGTGATTGCAGGAGGCGCTACTTTAAATACTTCTGCAATTTTTAATGTTGATGATTTTCTGATAAAAACATAATAAACAAATAGGAATCCGGCAATACCGCCAAATAATCCACCATAGAATGTTAATCCCCAATTCCATTGTCTTTCATAGATTGCTTCAAACACTAATGCGCCTATAATGCCAAAGGCAACAGCAAAGGAGGAACAAATTAATAAATCAATGATATCTCTCTTAGAGAATTGGTTCTTTTTAAAATAAATAACAAGTAATGTAAAAGCAGCAATAATGCCAATAACAATCATTACAACGTAAGAATCTAAAAAGCCAAATAAGCGTGGATACATGCTTATATTATACATTCAAAAGAAGTCTTGTATAAAACAATGCTTCTTTTTGCTATCTCTAGATAAATAAAAATCTCGATTACTCGAGACCACTAAACGTTTTCACGGGGTTAGGATTCAATCACCCTTCCCTTATATATCATCAATTCATCCTAATGATGAGATTGTCAACTAATTGGTGGGCCTTAATAGAGTTGAACTATCGACCTCACCCTTATCAGGGGTGCGCTCTAACCAACTGAGCTAAAGGCCCATATGCTGTTAAACAGCCTAATTAATATACAATAGTAATAAATAAATTGTCAAACGATATTTTATAAATATATTTCATCAAAAAAAGGAAGGCGATAAGTTCCTTCCTTTTCTTGTTTTGACACTTGTAATAATTCGGAAACGATTAACGTTTGCTGAATTGTGGTGCTCTTCTCGCGGCTTTGAGACCGTATTTCTTTCTTTCTTTAGCTCTGGAATCACGAGTGAGTAATCCAGCTTGTTTAAGAACGGAACGATCACAACCAGCTTCTAATAAAGCTCTAGCGATACCTAAACGGATTGCACCGGCTTGGCCTGTGAATCCACCACCTTTTACTTCAGCGCGAACATCGTATTTGCTTTCGGTTTCTGTTAACACGAGTGGTTGTCTTAAGTCCATAATTAATGTGTCATAAGGCATATACTCTTCAACAGCTCTACCGTTAACGACGATTTTGCCGCTTCCAGAAGTCACATAAACACGGGCGATAGAAGATTTTCTTCTACCAGTGCCGTAATATTGGAGATCAGCTTTCTTTGCCATAGTTTAGTTTCCTCCTAGAATTTGAGCTCAAGAACTTCTGGTTTTTGAGCTTCATGTTTGTGGTCAGGACCAGCATAAACAAATAATTTCTTTTCAATTTGTCTGCCTAAACGGCCCTTAGGAACCATACCGTGAACTGATCTTTCGATCATTTCAGTTGGGTATTTCTCAACCATTTCTTTTGCGGTTCTCACACGGAGACCACCAGCATAACCAGAAACATTATAATATTTCTTGTTATGGAGTTTATCGCCTGATAAGCCAACTTTCTCAGCGTTGACGATGATGACATAGTCACCACAATCGACATTTGGAGTCCATGTTGGTTTATTTTTGCCCATAAGGACAAGGGCGATGGCTGAGGCTAATCTACCTAATGGTAAGTCTGTCGCATCGATGACATACCATTTTCTTTGGATTTCGTTTGTTTTTGCAATTGTAGTTTGACGTTGCATATAACTTAAATCCTCCTTTTCAAACTAACTTTTGTCTTACCGGGACTGAGCTAATTTGGCTGTGCCGACTAAAATCATACTTTTTATATAAAAAGATGTCAACTGCTTTTGAAATTATTTTCAAACTAATATTTTTGGAGTTTTGATTTTAAGCCATTATAATAGTGTTGTTATGGTCATCGGGGTCATTGGTTCTGGCTTTGCCGGGTTAACATTTGCAATCAAGAGGAAAATGATTCATCCAAAAGATGAAATTTTAGTTTTTGAACACCTTGATAAAGCTATGAAAAAGACTCTTTCCACAGGAAATGGAAAATGCAATATCGGTAACACAATTGATATTTCTGACCAGGCAAATTCTAGAATCGCAAAATCAATACTTTCTCAATACAATTTTGAAAAGCAAAAAGAATTTTTAAATTCTTTGAATATCAAAACTAAGTTGTTTGGAGAGTTGGAATATCCAATCACTGAAAGCGCGGTTACAGTGAGAAATATGTATCTTAAAGCCGCTTTAAAATATGGGGTTAAGATTCTATTAGAAACCAATATTTTAGATTATGAATTGAGGGGTAATAATATTGTTTTGACCACTAATAATGGGGAATATGTTTTAGATAAATTAGTGTTCGCGACAGGTGGTATTTCTTCACCTAAATTAGGTAGTGATGGTTCAATTCTGCCTATTCTCAATAAACGCGGTTATAAACTGAAAGATTTTTCTCCTGCTCTTTGTCCAATTTACACAAAAGAGAAGACGAAGCCACTTGATGGCACTCGTGTTAAAGCAAATGTCACCTTATTAAGTGGGAAAGAAACTCTATTAGAGGAAAACGGAGAAGTGTTATTTAAAGAACACGGATTGTCTGGAATTGTTATCTTTAATGTATCTCGTATTATCTCAAAGAATATAAATAGACCTTATAAGATAAATATTGATTTAGTTCCAGATATAGCGAAAGAAGAATTAAGAGATTTCTTAAAACATGATAATGAATCTACATTATTAGAATCATATTTACACCCAAATATTGCTAAGTTTATTGATGGATTGAATGTCAAAGGCGAAGCTTTAATTAACTTATTAAAATCATTTAGTTTCACTTTTGATAAATTATATGGCTTTGATGTCGCTCACATCAGTGTCGGCGGAATCCGTTTTGAAGAATTAACTGATTCTTTAGAATCAAAAACAGAAAAAGGAGTCCACTTCTTAGGAGAACTCCTTGATTATGATGGTCCTTGTGGAGGGCATAACATCATGTGGGCAATTGCGTCCGCACTCTATCTATCTACTTCTTTTTAAACCTAATATCTATAGTACAATCCAAACCATCCGCTAGTCTCTCTAATGTAGAAAGCGTAATGTTTTTTAATCCATCTTCGATTTTTGAAATGTCGCCTTGATTAATTCCGGTTTTCTTTGCAAAATCTGTCTGACGTAGATTTTTTGCTTCACGCATTTCTGTAATTTGCAAACCAACATTGTAATGCAAGGGCAGTTTTGCTTTTCCACTGTACCTTGTGTAAATGTATGGTGGATTATGATTATTAATGTAAATACAAATGGCTATCCCATAAAAAGTATTTATTGTAGACATAGCCTCTTCCTTTCATTATGTGGTTTATCCCATAATTCAAGGAAACAAAAACCCTTAGTGTATACCTAGTTCTTCTTTAAATTAATAAATATTCACTATGTATATATTTAACTAAGGGCTAATTAATAAGCTAATTATTGTACGTTGTGATATACGTTTTGGACGTCTTCTAATTCATCCAACATATCACATAATTCTTCAAATTTTCTTTTATCTTCTGGGTCATCCAAACTGATTGGTTCATTTGGTAAGAATGTGATTTCTGCGACATCGAATTCACTGATGCCCATATCTGCTAATGCAGCTCTTGCGGCAGCGAACGCTGTTGGTTCTACTAAGACTTCGATTTTGTCTTCGTCTTGGTTAACTTCACGAACGTCAATATCACCTAAGATTAATGTTTCTTCAACTTCGTCTCTATTGTTGCCTGTAAATACAAACATACCAGCTTCGGTGAAATTATATGCTGTGCTACCTAAGTGGCCACCTTTTTTAGTGACGGCAGTACGAACGGCAATAAACGCACGATTTGAATTATCTGTTAATGTGTCGATGATGAAGAGGGACCCGCCAGGACCAAAAGCCTCATATCTACCAGCAGTATATGCTTCTGCACTACCACCTTTAGCTTTTTGGATGGCTCTATCGATAACATCCTTTGTAACATGTTGGCTCTTCCATTTTTCAATAGCAGAACGTAACGCTAAATTCATTTCTGGATCTGGTTCACCAGATTTTGCTGCCATATAAATTTCTTTTGAAGCTCTCATAAAAAGTGCGCTTCTTGCGGCAGCTGTTGCAGCCATTGCTTTGGCTCTTACTTCATGTGCTCTTCCCATAAATTGTCCTCTTTCAACTCAAAAATATTAGCATAATTATTTTTGAATGAAAACACTATTTGTAGTTCACTTTAATCAAACAAAGCCCTTGTGGTTGAGCTTTATATGATACGATTGAACGTATTTTTGACTCTTTTAATTTGTCGTCAATGAATGATATGTTCTCTTTTTTTGTCGCTACTGCAACAGCGGTTCCAACCATATATCTAATCTGATATCTCATGAATCCATTACCGGTGAAATTTACAGTAATTTCTTCATTTTCACCATCAAAACCCACTTTAATTTCATAAATTTCACGAATAAATCCATCTTTGTCTTCTTCTTTTGATGTGAAGTTTTGATAATTATGTTTGCCTATAAATTTCTTAATAGCTTGTTCAAACAAAGACCTATCAAAATCATTTGTTTTAAGTAGCCAACACACATCATATCTAAATGGTTGTTTAGCATTTAATGAAATGCGATATTGATATTCTTTACTTGTAGCAGAATATCTTGAATGGAATTCTTCATCTTTTAAATATTCTAAGGAGTTGAGTTTGATATCAATTGGTAAAACACAATTAATACGATACATCAATTCATCAGCGGTATATTTACTTTCATTAATATCAAAATGGAATGTTTGCCCGCTGGCGTGTACACCTGCATCCGTACGACCAGAACCATAAATATTAATTTCCGTATTTAAAATTTTACCAATTGCTTTTTCAAGTTCGGCTTGAATACTATTTTGGCCAATTTGTTTTTCCCAACCGTAATAATTTGTGCCCTTATAGGCCACTACACAAAATACTCTCATATTAGAAACCTAAATCTACATTAAATAGTAATTGAAATAAATTAATACCTGTTTCTGATTTTTTATCAAAAACAAATAAAATAATAATTCCTGCAAATAAAGCACCAACAAAGAGGAAAGCTAACAAATCTCTCCAACCAAAACGCAACACTCTATATCTAGTTCTCTTGGCTCTTGGATCATATCCTCTTACTTCCATGGCGTTAGATAATTCTTCACTTCTATCAATCGCAGAAACAAATAAAGGAATAATTAAAGAAATAACGGCTTTAAATCTTTTGCTTAGTCTACCATGATTAAAATCAACGCCTCTGGAGGCTTGAGCTTTCATAATTCTTTCTGATTCTTCTAATAATGTTGGAATAAATCTTAAGGCAATCGATAAAGTCATTGCCACTGGATGAACTGGGAATCTAACCACCTTTAAAGGAGTCATATACCATTCAAAACCATATGTTAAATCCATTGGTTTAGTGGTTGATGTTAAAACCATCATCACCGCCATCATTAAGATTAATCTTAAAATAATATAACCAGCTTGATATATGGCTTGCCAATAAACATCAAAACCGATATTAAAAGCAACTGGTCCAGAATAAGTGTTATTAGGAATGAATATATAAATTGCAAACATGAATATGATTAACAGCCAAAGGCCTTTAAGACTGCTTAATAAATCCAAAAAACTAACCCTGGAAATAATCATGAGAGTAATAATTAACACAAGATATAAGCCAGACATCAACATCGTTGTAGACCACACTTTGTATTGGAAAAAGATACCCACTACTAACAAGATGACAAGTAGAATTTTATTTCTCGCATCTAACTTATGAGTAAAAGTGTTATATGGAGAGTAACGGCCAAATGTTATATTAGTCATTTTTTCCCTCCATAAATTGTTTGACAAAGTCATCTATATTACGAATATTTTGAATATCTAAAGATAAACCTTTGTCTTTAAGTTTTTTAGATATCTCATATAAAACAGGGATTTCAATGGAAAGTTTTTCAGTATCTTGCGCAAATAGTTCATATGGATTGCCTTCAAATGCCAATTTGCCTTTATTTAGCACAAAGACTTTTTGACAATATTTCAAAACGAGATCCATGTCATGTGTTACTAAAATAATGGTCTTTCCATTTTTGTGCATTTGTGCAACAAGAGACATAATCTCATTAACACCTCGTGGATCTAATCCCGCGGTAGGTTCATCTAAGACTAAAATATCAGGCTCAATAGCTAATATACCCGCTATTGCGACTCTTCTTTTTTCTCCACCACTTAATTCAAATGGTGAGCGCTTAAAATATGACTCATCTAATCCGACAGAAAGCAAAGCTTTATGAGCCTTATTTAAAGCTTCTTCGCCTTTAATGCCAAAGTTTTTAACGCCAAACGCGACATCTTCTTCTACTGTTTCTTCAAACAATTGATATTCAGGAAATTGAAAGACTATTCCTAAATGTTTTCTTAACTCCTTAATATGTTTATTTTTCTTTTTCTTAGGAGTGATGAGAAATTCATCAACTTCAACTTGTCCTGCTGATGGAATTAATAAAGCATTTAAGTTCTGAATAAGGGTGGATTTTCCAGAACCTGTTTCTCCCACAAAAGCAACAAAAGAGTTTTCTTCAATGGTTAAAGAAACTCCATCTAATGCTTTAGTTGAATTAGGAGATTTTGGATTATATGTATAAAAGAGGTCAGTTACTTTAATTGCCATAACGCCTCCACTAGTTGATCAACATTATCAACGCTTGGAATATCAATTCCTTGCTTTTTAAATTTATCTTGAAGAGTCAAAATGAAAGGCATTTCAATTCCCACTTGACTCATTAATTTTTTATCTTTCAAAACTTCTTTTGGATTACCAAGAGTAGCAATCCTCCCTTCGCTCATCACAATTACAGTATCACTTTCATAAGCTTCTTCAATGTCGTGAGTAATAGAAATAACCGTCAAATTCGGGTTATTTTGTTTCATTTTTAATATTAATTCCCTAACATCTCTTTTTCCTTTAGGGTCTAACATTGAGGTTGATTCATCAAAAATAATAATCTCCGGATTTAATGCTAGAGCGCCCGCTATTGCTACTCTTTGTTTTTGTCCACCAGAGAGCATTGACGGTTCTTTTTTTAAATAATCAATCATCCCCACTTCATTAGCGTATTCATTGATAATGGCTTGCATATGGTTATGTGGGACACATTTATTTTCTAGGCCAAAGGCAATGTCATCCTCCACAGTTGCACCAATGAATTGATTGTCTGGATTTTGAAAAACCAAGGCCATTTTTTGACGAATTTCATTAACGCTGTTTTTAGTTAATAGTTTGCCATTGATAAAAATTTCACCTTTTTTTGGTGTTAATAAACCAATCAAAAGTTTAACTAATGTTGATTTCCCACAACCATTATGTCCAACAATTGAAACAAAACTACCTTTATCAATTTTAAAATTGATATCTTTGATAGTTTCGACATCTTGAGTGTAAGAGAATGAAAGATTTTTAACTTCGATAACCGACATACCCGTTTATTATATCAAAACTTAATTCGATTTTATAATCATATTAAGTTTGGTTAATGCTTTACGCCTAATTCTGAACAATTTGCTTCTTTCCCATTGGATAATTTCACCAATTTCAATAGGCTTATATTCCATAAACGTCAATTGCAAAAACTTAATTTCTTCTTTAGTGAACTTATCAATATATTTATTGATTAATTCAATCAGTTCATCACTTATTGGACTATATTCAGGCTCACTGACAATTTCAGCATCTTGCATTTTGTATCTTTGATTATCACGAAAATCTTCTGTGCCACACGCTAATTGAAGATCTTTATTTTTAGCGTAATAATTTTTGAATTTTGTGATAGATATAGACCACCAATAACTAACGAATTTAGTTATACCAGCGGAATATTTTTCAATTGCCAGCATAAGTGATTCTGTCGAAATACTAATCAAGTCATCTAAATATAAATGGGGGATATGGTAATCTTTCATAAAAGAATAACTGATTGAGTAAAACAAACCATTAAACCTATTAAACAATTCGGTAAACGCTTTCATATTGCCTTTTTGAATGATAAATACCAAATCCTCATCTGTATATAGACGCCACGGATTATCGTCTTTTTTCAAACAAAAAATCCTCCTTTCTTTAAGATTGGAGGAATAAAACTTTAAATTAATAAATTTAATTTTTGATTCTCGATAGCAGCACTCCGGTAGCTACTGAAGCAT
This sequence comes from uncultured Bacilli bacterium, assembly GCA_905235515.1. Lineage (GTDB taxonomy): Bacteria > Bacillota_I > Bacilli_A > RFN20 > CAG-826 > CAJOLV01. Next base: position 25,290 of record CAJOLV010000005.1, read on the forward strand.
TTAATGAGTTAACTTTTCCATACATCGGGATCTTGACGACATAATCGGAGTTCTTCAAAACTAAACTAGATACTCCACTCCCCTCGTTGCCAATAACTAACACCGTTGGGAAATCGTATTTTAAATCCTGATAATTGGTTTCAGCATCGCCGGAACTTGCGACTATCCAGAAACCCGCGTCTTTCAAAGCCTTAATTGCATTGTTTAAGTTAGCAACAGAGATGACAGGAACGTAATTAATTGCGCCTGCAGATGTTTTTGCAACTGTGGCGTTAAGAGGAACTTGATTGTGTTTAGCAATAACAACACCTACTACGCCAAAGATATCACAACATCTAAGAATTGCTCCAAAGTTATGTGGATCATTAATTCCATCTAACATAACAATAATTGGATTTTTTTCTTTTTTGCTTTTGAAGATAATTTCTTCCAAAGAATGTGTTTGATACGGCTTAATAATCGCTGCTATTCCTTGATGAACACCTTGGCACATTTGATTTAATTCATTATTACTGACAATCTTTGTTTGAAGGGAGGATAAACGAATGAGATTAAGTATCTCACTATCACGGAATCCCTCAACCAAAAATAGTGAGATAACACTATTGTGTTTGATTGCTTCTTTGACAGGATTCCTCCCAAAAATTAAATTATCTTTCTGTATGTTTTTCATAATATTCTTAATTCAATGAGTTTGTTTCTGAGAATGTCTGATTGTTCAAAATTTTTCTCTTTCTTAAATGTCAAATATTGTTGATATAAATCTAATTCTTCAGGACTTAAAATACGGCGTTCAATATCTAATCCTAAGACATAGAACATATCTTTTAGAGTAGCGGAAATATTACCAAGTTTTTCAAAATCAACTTCTTTACTTCTAATCAATTGGTTAGCCTCTTTCACTAAGGCATACAATTCCATTAAAGCATTAGCGGTATTTAAGTCATCCGCTAAAGAGAGAATAAATTTATCGATAAATAATGGTTTAAATGAATCTAATTTATAGCCATTTGCTTGAAGCATAAGATTTATTTGCTTATAAGCAAAGGTCATTTTATTCACTTCTTGTTTAGCAGCTTCAATAGTGTCTTCTGTATAGTTAACAGGTTGACGATAATGAGTGTTTAAAATCACTAATCTTGTTACTGCTCCACCATATTGAGCAATCATGTCTTTAGCGTAGACAACATTACCTAAAGATTTAGACATCTTAGTGTCACCAAAATTAACAAAAGCATTATGCATCCAATAGTTAGCTATCTTATTACCGTGCATAGCTTCTGCTTGCGCAATTTCATTTTCATGATGAGGGAATTTTAAATCATATCCACCACCATGAATATCGATGAAATGTTCTGGGAATATAGTGTCAATCATCACACAGCATTCAGTGTGCCATCCCGGACGGCCCCTACCCCATGGAGATTCCCAATTAATTCCAACATCGGTTTTCTTCCAAAGAGCAAAATCTAATGGGCTTTCTTTCGCGGAGTTTTCTTCAATTCTTGCTCCAGCAATTAAGTCTTCAACTTTGATACCACTTAACGCGCCATAATCTTTGATTTTGCTTACTCTAAAATAAACATCACCATCTCTGACATAAGCAGCACCAAGTTCCACTAACTTTTTGATGTATTTGATAATTGATTGAATGTATTCAGTTACCTTAGGAGTAATAGTAGGAATTTGACTACCAATAGCTTTTGTTGTGGTCTTAAATTGATCAATATAAAATTCTGTTAATTCTTTTTCAGTTTTACCTTCGTTAATCGCGGCCTTAATGATTTTATCATCAACATCAGTAAAATTACTTACATATGTCACATCGTATCCAACATAGGTAAGGAATCTTCTCAGAATATCAAAAACAACAACTGGTCTCATGTTGCCAATATGTGGGTAGTTATACACCGTTGGACCACACACATACATGCTCACTTTACCATCGTGCAAAGGCTTAAATGTTTCAACTGTATTAGTTAAAGAATTATAGAATTTAATATCCATGATTTTCTCCAAATTCTAGGAAAAGAGGCGAGTTTTGCTAGAAAATTCGCCTCTTCTCACATTTTTGATTTAATTATTTATCAGGGAATTTTTCACGATCTGCGACATAACTTGTATGTAATAATTCTTCAGCTTTTTCGCTTAATGGATGGCCTAGGAATTCGTCGTATAATCTTTGAATATCCTTGTTGTTATGAGATTGACGAATAACTTGTCTTTCGTCTTCGCTATAGAGAACAGCAGCTCTCTTTTGGCGATATGTTTCGAGGATGTCATCATCTTCATTTGGCAATAATGTTGGATGGACATATGGTTGACCACCGCCATTGATACAGCCACCTGGACAGCACATAATTTCAATGAAGACATAAGGTGATTTGCCAGCTTTAACTTCGTCTAATAATGGTTTTGCATTTTTCATACCAGAGGCCACTGCGACTTTCACACCGAGTTCTTTAATCTCTGCTTCTTTAACGCCTTGTAAACCACGAACTTCCTCAAAGTTAATCTTAGCGTATTCTTTACCTGTGAGTTTCCAATAAGCTGTTCTTAAAGCGGCTTCCATAACACCACCAGTAACACCAAAGATGACACCAGCGCCAGAGTATTCACCTAATAAGTCTTGGTCATATTCTTCTTCTGGAAGTTTTTGCCAATTGATACCAGCACGTTTAATCATTTTAGCTAATTCACGTGTTGTTAAAACGGCATCAACATCATTAGGCATTTGTTTTCTAGCGCGTTCATATTTCTTAGCAGTGCATGGCATGATGGAGACATTGAAGATATCCTTTGGATCGATACCATGTTTTTCTGCGAAGTATGTTTTTGTAATCGCACCTTGCATCATATGTGGGGATTTACATGTAGAAATGTTTGGAATAATTTCTGGATAGAAGTATTCCATGTAGTTAATCCAACCTGGTGAGCAAGATGTAATTTGTGGTAAGACACCTTTATGTTGAATTCTTTCTAATAATTCAAAGGCTTCTTCCATAATGGTTAAATCAGCACCGAAGTTTGTATCAAAGACTCGATAGAATCCTAAACGGTGTAAAGCTGCAACCATCTTACCGGTACCACAGGTACCAATCTTTTCACCGAATTCTTCCGCGATAGCAGCTCTCACTGCAGGAGCGGTTTGAACGATAACATATTTACCAGCTTTGAATGCTTCATCGACTTTGTCGATTTCGCTATGTTCCATTAATGCACCTGTTGGACAAACATTAACGCATTGACCACATTGCAAACATGGGGAATTAGCAAAACTTCTGTTTTGAACCGGGGAAACAATTGTTTTAAAACCACGATTTTCAAAACCCAAGATGGCAATACCTTGTGCTTCTTTACAGCGTTCAATACAACGCCCACAGAGGATACATTTTGCGGTATTTCTGATAATACCAGGAGCAACTTCATCTAAAGTCTTTTCGGTCATTTCACCAACGAATTTTTGGTCACGAGCACCGACCATTTCAGCGACGTGTAAGAGTTCACAATGACCATTTTTTGGACATTGTAAACAGTTCTTTTCGTGGTTGGAGAGGATTAATTCAACAGATGCTCTACGAGCAGCAGTTGCTTTTGGAGAAGAAATGGAGATTTCCATCCCTTCATTAACTGGATACACACAGGAAGCGCATAATCCACGCGCACCTTTAATTTCAACTAAGCAAACACGGCAAGATGCTTGTGAACATTTACCATGATTAAAAGCGCATAAAGAAGGAATTTCATATCCGCATTTGCGGCAGGCTTCTAAAACGGTTAATGAATTATCAACTTGATATTCATGACCTTCGATTTTGATATTAATTAACGCCATGATTATTTCCTCCTATCTCTTAATGATGGCACCGAAGCGGCAACCACTCATACATGCACCACACTTGACACATTTCGCTGGGTCGATGTGATGGACAAATTTACCAGGTAATTTAGCTGGCTGATCAGTTGTACCAATGGCGTTAACTGGACAGTTACGAGCACATAAGGTACATCCCATACATTTTTCTGGAACAATGTAATATTCCATCATGTTTTTACAAACATGAGCAGGGCATTTGTGGTCAACAACGTGTGCCTTGTATTCTTCTGGGAAAGCCTTCATTGTTGATAAGATTGGGTTGGTAGCGGTTTGACCTAAAGCACAGAGAGAGTTATTTCTAATAACATCACTTAATTCCTCTAATTCATCGAGGTCTTCAGGTGTACCTTTGCCATCACAAATCTTGGTTAAGATGTCTAAACATCTCTTGGTGCCAATACGACATGGAGAACATTTACCACAAGATTCATCACAGATGAATGTCATGTAGAATTTTGCGACGTCAACCATACAGTTATCTTCGTCCATAACGATTGCACCACCAGAACCCATCATACTTCCAGCAGCAACTAAGCTACCAAAGTCGATTGGTGTATCTAGGTCTTTTTCGGTTAAGCAACCACCGGATGGGCCACCAGTTTGAATGGCTTTGAATTTCTTACCACCAGGGATGCCACCACCGACATCATAAATTAATTGTCTTAACGTTGTGCCCATTGGAACTTCAACAAGACCAACATTATTAATCTTACCACCAAGAGCAAACACTTTTGTGCCACGTGTATCGGCTGTACCGATAGCAGCGAATTTTTCCCAACCTTCTCTTAAGATATATGGAACGCAAGCTAATGTCTCAACGTTGTTGACAACTGATGGGCAGCCCCATAAACCTTTTACTGCTGGGAACGGAGGACGTGGACGTGGCATACCACGTTTTCCTTCAATACTATTAATTAATGCTGTTTCCTCACCACATACGAATGCGCCAGCGCCTAATCTAATATGGCAGCGGAATGAGAAGTCTGTACCTAAGATGTGATCACCTAAGATACCTAATTCTTCTAAGTCTTTAATAGCTTTGGCTAATCTTTGAACGGCGATTGGATATTCAGCACGAACATAGAAGTAACCATTTTGGGCGCCGATTGCGTAACCAGCAATCATCATGCCTTCAATAACCGCGCATGGGTTACCTTCAATGATAGATCTGTCCATGAATGCACCTGGGTCACCTTCGTCACCATTACAAATCATATATTTTGGACCATCTGTCTTTGGAACAAAGGACCATTTTCTACCGGTTGGGAAGCCTGCACCACCACGACCACGTAAGCCTGATTTTAAAACTTCATCAATGACTTCTTCTCTGGTCATAGATAAGGCTCTTCTTAAACCTTGGAAAGCACCTAAGCCAATGGCTTCGTTGACATCTTCTGGGTTAATTTCACCATTACCGTGTAAAGCGATATCTCTTCTTTGCAATTTGTAGAAGTTAATATCGTGTTGTTTTTGCACTTTTTGTTTTGTTTGTGGATCGACAAATAGTAAGCGTTCGACAATCTCGCCACCTAAAATGTCTTTTTCCATGATTTCTTCAACATCTTTCACCTTAACTTTTGTGTATAAAGTTTCTTCTGGGAAGATTTTGACGAACGGGCCTTGGGAACAGAAACCAAAGCAACCGACGATATTGCAAGTAACTTTTTCTTCTAAGCCTTTTTCTTTAATTAATTCATTGAAACGTTCAATGATACCTTGTGAATCGCTGGCCAAACATCCAGTACCACCACAGACAACGATTGCTCTATGTCCTGGTTCACAATGAAATTTCTTTTGTAAACATGCGCCGCAATGTTCAATGCGCTCTTGTAATTCTTTTTCGTTAGTGATCTTTGCCATAACAATTAAGCCTCCAAAGCGCGATAATCCGCGACAATTTTCTTCACGTCGTCAACTTTAACTTGTGGATAAACCTTACCATTAATACTAACGGCTGGTGCACACGCACAAGCACCGATGCAACGGAGAACATCGATTGTAAACAAACCATCAGCAGTTGTCTCACCGGCTCCCACACCGAGGATTTCTGAGAATTTGTCTAAAACCAAATTACTACCTTTAACGTAACAGGCAGTACCTAAGCAAACGCCAATGACATATTTTCCTTTTGGTGTCATTGAGAAGAATGAATAGAAAGTGACAACACCGTAAATATCACTGAGTGGCACTCCAGTGAGTTCACTAACTAACTCTTGGACTTCTAAAGGAATGTATCCGTATTCCTTTTGGATGTCCTCAAGAATCATCATGGTAGATGTTGGTTCATCTTTGTAGCGTTCACAGATTTCTGTAATAAGTTTTACAGCATGAGCTTGCAATTTAGCCATAATAACCTCCGAGTATATTACTATTAAGTAAATGCATATCTATCTTAAAACACTAACACGCGTACTCGCAATAAAAATTTACATATATGTATACAAGTATGTGAAATAAATAATTAACGCGCACACCGATTGCGTGATGCATAGAAATTAGATAGGATATTTATGATAGAGGTAAGCGTATGAAAATAGCGTTTTTTGATAGTAAGAATTATGATATAGAATCATTTGAACCATATGTAAAAGACAGAAATATTGAGGTTAAATATTTTGAACCAAAACTGAGTATCGATACAGTTAGTTTAGCCGCTGGATTTGATGGTGTTTGTGTGTTTGTAAATGACACAATTGATAAGCCAGTTATTGATAAATTGACTGAGTTTGGAATCAAAGCAATATTCTTACGTTGTGCGGGATTTAATAATGTAGATCTCGAGTATTCTTTTGGAAAATTGCATGTTTATCATGTTCCAGCTTATTCTCCATACGCAGTGGCAGAACACGCAATGGCGTTATATCTCACAAGTAATCGTCGTATCCATAAAGCCTACAATAGAGTCAGAGAATATAACTTCTCATTGGCAGGATTATCTGGTAATGATTTGTATGGTAAAACTGTTGGTGTTATAGGCACTGGTAAAATTGGTCGTATTTTCATCAATATTTGTCGTGGATTTGGTATGCACGTTATCGCTTATGATTTATTTCCAATCCCAAATAGTGATATCGAATATGTTTCATTAGAAGAATTGTTTAAGAGATCAGACATCATATCTTTGCATTGTCCTCTCACTCCTGATACTACTCATATTATTAATAATGATTCTATTAAATTAATGAAAAAAGGTGTCGCTATTATTAATACATCTAGAGGTGGATTAATCGACTCAAAAGATTTATTACAAGGTATTAAGGACAGAATTATTGGAACAGTTTGCTTAGATGTATATGAAGAAGAAAGCGATATATTTTTTGAAGATAAATCTGGTCACATTATGAATGATGATACGTTATTACAACTTATCGCGATGCCTAATGTTATCATCACTTCTCACCAGGCATTCTTAACAAAAGAAGCATTAAATAATATTGCAGACACAACAACAAATAACATTTTGGAATTTTTTAATGAATCAACCGCTAACGAGAATGAAGTTTGCTATCATTGTGGTAATCAAGCCAATTGTGCTAAAAAAAGAAAGGAAAAATGTTTTTAATAATTTTATTAATTATTTATCCTTCAATATATTTATAATTAATCAAATATTCTATTAAATTTAAAACTTTTTATAAAATAAACATTCCAATTGCCAACTTATTTTTGTGGGCTTTTTTCTTTCTTCTACCCTTCAAACAAATTATCAAGAAAAAAGTGCATTTAGACACTGTCCAAATTTAATGATTTTTCTACTTTTTTTCTCACGCGATTTTATATAAGATAGAGACACTCGCTTTTATAAAGGGAAATAAAGGGGAGAACACAAAAACGTCGTGTGATGTTTTTCTATCACTAAAAAATAAGGGAGTGAGCTTTTTATGCTAAGTATCAAAAAAAGAAACGGTAGTGTCCAAGACTTCAACATTACCAAAATCCAAAACGCGATTGAAAAGGCGTTCATCGCAGAACACAAATTCTACAATAAAGATATCATTGAAATGTTAGCGTTACGTGTCGTAGCGGATTTTAATGATAAAGTTCGTAACAGTTTAATATCAGTCGAAGATATCCAAGACTCAGTGGAAATCGTTTTAGTCCAATCTGGTTTCGTGGATGTTGCTAGATCATACATGATTTATCGTAAACAACATCAAAACTTAAGAGAACTTTCTGGTACTGAATTAGATTATAAAAAAGTCGTTGATAACTATTTAGGTGTCAGTGACTGGAGAGTTAAAGAAAACTCTACAGTTACCTATTCTGTTGGCGGTTTAATCCTTTCCAATTCTGGCGCTGTTACAGCAAACTATTGGTTAAGTGAAGTTTACGATAAAGAAATCGGTGATGCCCATAGAAACGCTGATATTCATATCCATGACTTATCCATGTTAACTGGCTACTGTGCTGGTTGGTCATTAAAACAATTAATTCAAGAAGGTTTAGGCGGTGTCGTTGGTAAGATTACATCTTCTCCAGCTAGCCACTTATCCACTTTATGTAACCAAATGGTTAACTTCTTAGGCATTATGCAAAATGAATGGGCCGGCGCTCAAGCATTCTCTTCATTCGATACCTATTTAGCCCCATTTGTTAAAGCTGATAATTTAACATATAAAGAAGTCAAACAATGCATTCAATCCTTCATCTATGGTGTTAACACTCCATCAAGATGGGGAACTCAAGCTCCATTTACAAATATTACCTTAGACTGGGTTGTTCCAAATGACTTAGCCGAACTCAACTGTATCGTTGGTGGCAAAGAAATGCCATTCAAATACAAAGATTGTGCGGAAGAAATGGCAATGGTTAACAAAGCCTTTATCGAAATTATGATTGAAGGTGACGCTAATGGCCGTGGTTTCCAATACCCAATCCCAACATATTCCATCACCAAAACATTCGACTGGTCTGAAACAGAAAATAATAAATTATTATTTGAAATGACCGCCAAATATGGAACACCTTACTTCTCTAACTACATCAATTCCGATATGGAACCAAGCGATGTTAGAAGTATGTGCTGCCGTTTAAGATTAGACTTACGTGAATTAAGAAAGAAATCTGGTGGTTTCTTCGGTTCAGGTGAATCTACTGGTTCTATCGGTGTTGTTACAATCAATATGCCAAGACTTGCTTACTTAGCAATGGACGAAGCTGATTTCTATGATCGCTTAGATAGAATTATGGACTTATCCGCTCGTTCCTTACACATTAAGAGGGAAACAGTTACTAAATATCTAGAAGCTGGTTTATATCCATATACAAAACGTTATTTAGGTACATTCAATAACCACTTCTCCACTATCGGTTTAGTCGGTATGAACGAAGCATGCTTAAATGCTAAGTGGTTAAGATGTGATTTAACCAATCCTAAAGCCATTGAATTCACCAAAGCCGTTCTCAATCATATGAGAGAAAGACTTTCTGATTATCAAGAATTATATGGTGACTTATATAACTTAGAAGCTACCCCAGCAGAATCCACTGCTTATCGTTTAGCAAAACACGATAAGAAATTATATCCAGAAATTATCACTGCTGGCGAAGCAGGTGGTACGCCATATTACACTAACTCTTCTCACTTACCAGTTGGCTATACAGAAGATGTTTTCAAAGCTCTTGATATTCAAGATCAATTACAAACTCTCTATACATCTGGTACTGTTTTCCATACATTCTTAGGTCAAAAACTTCCAACTTGGAAATCTTGTATGAACTTAGTGAGAAAGATTGCGGAAAACTACCACATTCCTTACTACACAATGTCTCCAACATACTCTGTTTGTAAAGAACATGGTTATTTAAAAGGCGAACAATTCATTTGCCCACACTGCGGTCAAAGAACAGAAGTCTATTCCCGTATTACTGGTTACTATAGACCAATTCAAAACTGGAATGATGGCAAGACCGAAGAATATAAGCAAAGATTAGAATACGTTCCAGCGAACTCTCATTTAACTCATGGTATTGATCGTGATGATGAACACGCAACAGAACAATCTCAACCTAAGGTTGATGAAACATTATTATTTGCCACTAAAACATGTCCAAACTGTAAGATGGCAAAAATGTTATTAGAAAAAGCTGGTGTCTGCTTCAGAACCATTTATGCAGAAGATGATGCTGATTTAGCTAAACGTTTCAAAGTCGTTAAAGCTCCAACATTAATCGTTCCAGGAAAAGAAACTTATAGCGTTTATGAAAACGCTTCTAACATCAAAGGTTTCGTAGAAAGTTTAAAGAACTAATTTATGTTTGATGTTATTGTTGTCGGTGGCGGTCCTGCAGGAATGGGCGTCGCTCTCAACTTGCTTAGAGCAGGTCGAGACGTCCTCATTTTGGAATGCAACGCCTTCGGTGGACAAATGGCAACTTCTCCAAGACTAGAAAATATTCCAGGTACCATTTCTATTTCTGGATTAGAATTCTCTGATAAATTATTTGAACAAATTACTGAATTAGGTGCGCAGTTTGAATTAGAAACTGTGACTGAAATTCAAAAAAAAGACGGCAGTTTTGTCGTAAAAACTGACTGGAATAGCTATGAATGCCATGCGGTTGTCTTAGCTAATGGTTGTTCTCATAGAAAGATGGGATTGCCAAAAGAAGACGAACTAGTCGGACATGGTATCTCCTATTGCGCAGTTTGTGATGGAGCCTTTTATGTCGGTCATGAAGCTTGCATCATTGGTGACGCCAATACAGCGTTACAATATGCATTAATGCTCGGTAATTATTGTCCAAAAGTTCATATCTTTGCTTTATTCAATCGTTTATTTGCGGATCAAATCTTAATTGATAGAGTGAAAAACGATGCAAAATATGACGTGACCTATAATGTCTCTCTTCAAGAGTTCATTGGTGAAGATGAATTAAAAGGACTAAGATTTAAAAACACTCAAACCGAAGAAGAATTCACAATTAAAACAAATAATGTCTTCATCGCAATTGGTCAAATCCCACACAACGAACCATTTAAAGATTTAATTGAATTAGATAAAGGATTTGTTGTCACTAATGAATTAATGGAAACTAATGTTCCAGGCATATTCGCAGTTGGTGACACTCGTAAAAAAAGCGTTCGCCAAGTTATTACCGCATTAGGTGATGCTAGCGTTGCCGCTGTGATGATTGATCGATACTTAAGAAATCTTGAATAAGATAAGCCATCCTCAGTGATGGTTTTCTTTTTTTAGTGCATTATATATTTTAATATCCTCTTAATTCGATTTTAGAAATATATTTATTTAACACTTTTATAAATTCTTTAGCGGTTTCTTCTTTAACTTCATGAAGACCTTTTTGAATGCAGCCGTCTCTTTCCACAAACTTCTGTAGATAAAGCACTTTTGCGCCTTTGATTAAGCTTGCTAATTCTTCCATATCTTCTACTTTATGGAACTCATCCACTAATGTGGTTCTAAATTCATAGTCAACGCCAGAATTCATAATGAGCTCAATACTCTTTTTGATATTATTCATGTTTACTTGTTTTGTGCCGGTAGTTAAAGCATATTTTTCTTCCGAATTTTTAATATCCATAGCGATGTAATCTAGAAGATTAGAATCAATTAAATCTTTGACAACATCAGGATTAGTTCCATTAGTGTCTAATTTAACCAAGAATCCTAATTCTTTTACTTTTTGGATGTGTTTTTTAAGATTTGGTTCTAATGTTGGTTCCCCACCAGTGAACACCACTGCGTCTAACAATCCTTTTCTAGATTTAAGATAATCTAATGACGCATCAAATAAGATTTCATCTTCTGCTTGTAAAACTGTTAAACCATTATGGCAGAACGGGCATCTGAAATTACATGTCTTATAAAATAGGACACAACTAATCTTATCTTCATAGTCCAATAAGGACATTTTGTCTAGTCCAACCAAGCTCATAAACCTATTATATATTATTTATAATAATATTTTATAGTCTTTTAATCATTCTTTTGTTAGAATGATTTTATATGAAAGCATCAAATATTTCTTGGGATGAATATTTCATGGGTATTGCCTTACTTTCCTCTTTGAGAAGTAAAGATCCGAATACCAAAGTTGGAGCTTGTATCGTTGATGATGACAACAAGGTGGTTTCAATTGGCTATAACGGTATGCCTGCAGGTTTGGATGAGGATCAATTATCCTGGAACAGAGGCGAAGGTTTAGACAGCAAATATTTATATGTTTGTCACGCTGAATTTAACGCTATCTTAAATACCCGTAACGGCGCATCCCTCCGTGGCTGTAGATTATATGTCACCTTATTCCCTTGCAATGAATGTGCAAAAGCCGTTATTCAAACAGGCATCAAAGAAGTTGTCTATTTAGATAACAAATATCAAGATACCACTGGTGTTCAAGCATCATTAAAGATGTTAAAACTCGCTGGTATCAAAATCAGAAAGTACGAAGAAGACGTACCAGAAATCAATTATTAAAATGACTATTAAAGAATACGTAAAAGTCAAAAAAGCAGAGATAAGAGAATATGTTTTATCTATGCCAAGAAAACCAAAACTAGTAATTGTTCAAATCAATGAAGATGAAGCTAGTTATGCTTATATCCGTGGCAAATTAAAAGATGCTGCTGATTTAGGTATTGAAGCAGAATTAATTAAACTACCTTTAGAAACTTCCCAAGAAGAATTATTAAAAAAAATTGATGATCTAAATCACGATTCATCAGTTGATGGCTTTATCGTTCAAATGCCTTTGCCAAAACAAATTAATGAGGAGACAGTTAAATTAGCTATTGCTCCAAATAAAGATGTCGATGGTTTCCATCCGTTAAGCAAGTTAGATCCGTGCACTCCTAGAGGCATTATGAACTATCTAAATTCTAAAAATATAAAAATTCAAGGGAAAAATGCAGTGGTTATTGGCCGTTCTAACATTGTTGGTAAGCCAATGGCGAAATTATTATTAGCGGCGAACGCTAATGTAACAGTGCTTCATTCTAAAACAAGTTTTGAAGATATGAGAAACTATATTGCTAATGCAGATATCATTGTTATTGCGATTGGAAAAGCTGGATTCTTAGACAAAAAATTCACTTATAAACCAGATGCAGTTCTTGTTGATGTTGGTATTAATCGATTAGAAGATGGCTTACACGGTGACGCAATTGCTAACCTTCCAGTTGGATTACAAACTCCAGTCCCAGGTGGTGTTGGATTACTCACTAGATTAGCGTTATATGAAAATCTTTTAACAATTGTTAATGGAAAATAGAAGATCTCTGGGTCTTCTTTTTTGTTTTTAAAATTGTATAGTAATTTGCTTTACAATAACTATATATTTGCTATACATATATCGAGAGGTATTGTTATGTCTACAAATCTAGTTAGTTTAAGTTTTAGAATCGATTCTAAGCTCAAACAAGATGCCGAAAAATTGTTTGAAAGTTTAGGTTTAACAGACTACTGCTTTTAATATCTTTTTAAGACAGTCAGTTAGAGAAAGGGAAATTCCATTCGATATCACCACAAATACTCCTAACGCCTAAAAGGCGGTTTTCTTTAAAAAATGATATTTTTTTCAAAAAAGAGGTATAATACTTACTATATATGGACATTCAAGAAAAATTATTAAAAGGTAATCAAGCATTTATCGATGGAGCAGACAAAGGATTAGTAAAAAAACTAGTCGAAGGTCAAAAGCCCTATGCTTTAATAGTGACTTGCTCTGACTCAAGAGTTATTCCAGAAAAGATTTTCTCCTGCAATCTAGGAGAAATACTTGTCATTAGAACCGCTGGTAATGTGATTAATGAAGGTGAATTAGCCTCAATTGAATACGGCATCGAACATTTATGCATTCAATATGTTCTAATCTTAGGCCATACCCATTGTGGTGCGATTCGCGCTGCGCTACGTAATGATAAAGGTAGATTTATCTCTTGCATCACCAAAAACATTTCTCAAAATATAGTTGGTGAAAAAGATGAGGTTCAAGCAGCTAGATTAAATGCAATTAATCAAGGATTATATTTGAAAAGAAAATTTCCAGATTATTTTGGTGAAATCAAATCAGGTATCTATGATATTGAAAATGGCCAAGTCAGTATCTTGGACGATCAATTAGATGCAAAAGATCAATTTATAAATATTGGATTTAACGAAATCTAAAGAAAAACGGTTCAAATGAACCGCTTTCTTTTATTTATAAGCTTTAATTTCTTCTTCCGTTGGGATAGAAGGTTGTGCTCCTTTACGTGTACACGCAATAGAGGCTGCTAGAGAGCCATAACACGCTGCTTCGATTAAATTATCATTTTTACTATATTTAGCGAGCAACGCGCCTAAAAATGTATCTCCCGCCGCAGTTGTGTCAATTGCTTTGACTTTAATACATGGGAATGGGCAATTCATTGACTTATCAATATATTTAAAGCCTTGGCTACCTAAAGTAACTATAAGAGTAGGTATTAATTTCTTTAATTGTTCTTCTCCTCCTAATAATTCACATTCACCTTCGTTAGGCACTAAGACATCAACATATTTTAAATATGGAATAATATCTTTATTAGCAGGAGCAGGATTTAAGAATGTCATTAATTTCTTTTCTTTAGCTTTTCTTAAAGCATAGCCCACTACTTCAATTGGGTTTTCTAATTGAGCTAAGAAAATATCACCTTTATCTGCGCGATTGAGGAAATTATCAACATCCATGTTGGTCACTTTGTGGTTTGCACCTGTATCAAGGATAATACGGTTATCTCCTTCACAAACAATAATCATCGCTGTGCCTGTTGGAGTGTCTTCTAACACTTTAACGTGAGAGGTATTAATTCCTTCTTTATTTAAAGATTCTAATGCTTCTTTACCAAATAAATCATTACCCACTGCTCCTAAAAATTTTACTTGGCCACCATTTCTTGCTGCAGCGACAGCTTGATTAGCACCTTTACCGCCTCTTGCAGTGAAAAAACCGCTACCAGTTAATGTTTCACCTTTATTAGGAATATAAGGGGTGTTAATAACTAAATCAGTGTTAATTGAACCTAAAATATAAATCTTTTTCATATTAGTCATCTCCAGAAAAATCATCTATTAGAATTGTTCCAACGAAATATCAAAACCTTTCATCTCTTTCTTTGCCACTCAAAATCTTTTAGAGTGCTTTTTAATATTACAACTTCACCATGTTTGGTAACATAGATATCGTCAGTTTGAGAAAGATTTAAATAATAACCTTGTTTTCTTATAAAATCAGTAATCATAATTGTTTTCATTATTAAAACCTCCTCGTGTTAAAAATATAATACAAAAAAGGAATAGATTTCTCCATTCCTTAATTGATATTAGTGACTAGATTATTCAACCCAAGTAACAACACTGATAGGAGCGTTATCACCTTTACGGTTACCTAATTTTAATCTTCTGGTGTAGCCACCATTACGGGATTTGAATTTAGGACCTAATTCATTGAATAAGACATCTAAGGCTTTAACGCCTTGTTCATTTTCAATGTTTCTGACAAATCTAGCAGCTTGTCTTTTCGCATTCATGACATCTTCTTTTTTGGTTAATGTCACTAAACGGTCAGCTTCTTTAACAACGTCACGAGCAGTGGCTTCTGTGACTTTGACAGTGCCGTGAAGAATTAAATCTGTCACAACATTACGAAGCATATTTTCATATTTGCTCTTTGTGTAAGCGGCCTTAAATCTAACGCCTGTCTTACCATGAACATTTTTTCTACCTTGTGCTGGCATATTTAATCCTCCTATTATTCAAAGTCTTTAAAGGCTAAGTTATAACTGATAAGTTTTTCTTTAATTTCTTTTAAGGATTTCTTACCAAGGTTCTTGACCTTCATCATATCTTCCTCAGTCTTTTCTGTTAATTCAAGAACAGTTTGGATACCCGCTCTCTTGAGACAGTTATAAGAACGAACAGAGAGATCGAGTTCTTCGATTGGGAAGTTTTCGTATTTGTTTTCTTCGACTGGAGCGACATCCTTTTCGATATTAATATCGCGTGTAATATCCGCAACGCCTAAGAATTTTTCAAAGTGTTTAATTAATAAGTTAGCACTTTCAGCAAGAGCCACTTGTGGGGTGATGGAACCATCAGTCCAAACTTCAACTGTTAATTTATCGAAGTGTGAATCGTGACCAACACGGGTGTTATCGACTGTGTAGTTAGCTTTTCTCACTGGAGAATAGTTACTATCAGTAGCGATTGTACCTAATTGGAGGTTTGGATGGAGAACTTTATTTTGTTCGCCAGTGACATAACCTCTACCATTACGAGCGTGGAGAACCATGTGTAAGCTACCACGATCTGTTAAATGGGCAAGAACTAATTCTGGGTTGACGACTTCTACGCCTGTTGGGCAAATAATGTCACCAGCGGTAATAACGGCAGGACCTTGAGCTTTGATTTCAAGTCTCTTATTGCCATCATCTTCTTCGTCAATACGGAGAATTAAATCTTTTAAGTTGAGAATGATGGTTGTGACGTCTTCTTCCACACCTTCTAAAGCGGTGAATTCGTGACGTGCACCTTCAACTTCAACAGCGTAAACGGATGCGCCTGGTAAGGATGAGAGTAAAACTCTACGTAAAGCATTACCTAAGGTTAATCCGAATCCTCTTTCGAGTGGTTCGATAACGAAGCGACCATAATTTTCATTACCATCATAGTCTGCTTGGGTGATTTCAAATCTTTCAAATGGATTAGCAATTTTCATCATTCTTACCTCCTATTAGCCTCTTGGGCGTTTTGGTGGACGGCAACCGTTATGTGGGATTGGTGTGCTATCAACGATAGATAACACTTGTAAGCCAGCGACGGCTAAGCTACGGATTGCGCCTTCTCTACCTGGGCCTGGGCCTTTGACATCGACATCGACTTGACGAATACCTTGTTCATAGGCAGCTTTGGCAGCGGCTTCAGCAGCTTGCATAGCGGCGAATGGTGTACTTTTCTTTGCGCCTTTAAAGCCCATCGCACCAGCGGAGGACCATGTTAAGGCGTTACCTTGTTCATCACAAATTGTGACGATTGTGTTATTGAAAGTTGAGTGAATGTGGGCGACGCCTTTCGTAAATGAGCGTTTAATTTTCTTTTTACGAGCATTAGTTTTTTGTGCCATAACTATTTACTACTCCTTTCATTAACCTTGTGGCGCCATCTTCTTATTCGCAATGGTCTTACGTGGACCTTTACGTGTTCTGGCGTTGGTTTTACTTCTTTGACCACGGACTGGTAAACCTCTTCTATGACGTGTGCCACGGTAGCAGCCGATTTCGGTTAAACGTTTGATATTTAACGCGACTTCACGTCTGAGATCACCTTCGGTCTTATATTTACCGATTTCATTTCTAATTGCACCGAGTTGATCATCGGTTAAATCTTTAACTCTGATTGTGCCGTCGACTTTTGCGCCTTCGCAAATAAGTTCAGCGGTATGTCTTCCGATACCATAAATATAGGTAAGGGAAATTTTGACTGGTTTGTCATTAGGAATATCTACACCTACTAAACGTGCCATATTCTAATATCCTCCTTAACCTTGTCTCTGCTTATGCTTTGGATTTTCACAAATGACCATAACTTTGCCATTTCTCTTAATCACTTTGCATTTTGGGCAGATTGGTTTGACTGAAGGTCTGACTTTCATAATTTCTTTCCTCCTAGTTTGATTCTACTTGAATCTAAATGTTATGCGGCCCCGTGTTAAATCATAAGGCGAGATTTCTACTGTAACTTTATCACCTGGGAGAATGCGTATGTAATTCATACGGATTTTTCCAGAAACGGTGGCCAAGATTACAACGCCGTTCTCTAGCTTAACCTTGAACATGGTGTTCGGTAAGCATTCTGTAACGACCGCCTGTACTTCGATCATATCTTGTTTAGACATATAGTTTCTTTTCCTCTTCTGTGAGAGTAATAATTTCTCTTCCGTTTTCGGTAATGACGATGGTGTTTTCATAGTGACAAGTTAGTTTCCCATCTCTACTTTTAACAGTCCATCCGTCACCGAGGATACGTGTATCTTTTCTTCCTTCAAGAACCATTGGCTCAATGGCTAATGTCATTCCTTTTTGAAGAAGTGGTCCACTACCTTCTTTACCAAAATTAGGAATTGATGGATCTTCATGCATGCTTTTACCAATACCGTGACCGGTAAAGTCTCTAGCGACATTATATCCGTTACTCTCGACTGTTTTTTGGATTGCGCTTTGAATATCGCCTAAGTGATTGCCTGGTTTGGCTTGAGCAATTCCGTTAAAGAATGCTTGTTTAGTTACTTCCATCAATCTTTGAGCGCGTTCACTAATGATGCCTATCGCGAATGTACGTGTCGCATCAGCGCAATAGCCTTGATAATTCGCCACGACATCAAGGGAGACGATATCTCCTTCTCTTAAAATAATCTTATGAGAAGGAATACCATGAATTAATGTGTCATTAACACTAACGCAGGTCATCGCTGGATAATCATAATATCCTTTGCACGGACCAGTGCAACCCATTGAGGTAATCACTTCTTCCGCTTTAGCGTTGATCTGATAAGTAGAAACACCTGGTTTCATCAATTTGCCACATTCTTCAAAGACTTTAGCAACGACTTCGCCGGCCTTCTTCATTAATTCGATTTCCCTTGTTGACTTGACGATAATCATAATTATTTGTTTAAAAATTTAGAAACTTGATCGAAGAGTTCTTCTTTACCCACTAAGGAATTAAAGGATTCTAGCAAGCCTTCTTTGGCGTAGAAATCTAATAATGGCTTAGTGTCTTGAACATAGTGTTCTAAGCGGACTTTTAACGCTTCTTCATTATCATCCGCTCTTTGATAGAGTGGTCCACCACAGATATCACAGACACCTTCAACCTTTGGTTTTAAGGTGATGACATGATATGGGGCGCCACAAGTTTTGCAAACTCTTCTGCCACTGATGCGGCGAATGAGTTCAGCATTGTCACAATCTAAGTTCACAACAACTTCAATTGGACGATTTATTTCTTTTGATAATTCTCTTAACGCTTCCGCTTGTGGAAGGGTTCTTGGAAAACCATCAAGTAAGAAACCTTTCGCGCAATCACCTTGACTAAGGCGTTCTTTGACTAAGCCAATTGTGACTTCATCTGGAACTAAATCACCTTTATCAATATATGATTTTGCTAATGTGCCAAGAGGTGTACCTGCTTTAATGGCGTCTCTAAACATATCACCTGTTGAGATATGAACGAGATTTAAAGCGGACATTAATTGCTTGGCAAGAGTGCCTTTTCCCGCTCCGGGAGGACCCATTAAGATAATGTTTTTCTTCACTAGTCTCTTCCTCCTGCTGCGACGACTTCGTCGAATGATTTACCAGCTAATAAGCCATCGATTTGGGTGTTAAGCTCGAGAGCGACACCAACAACGATGATTAAGCCAGTTCCACCGAGTGCTAAACTTGGATAATCTTTGAAGACTGTCAAGGTGAGGACACTTGGTAATGCGGCAATGATAGCTAAGGCCATCGCACCGATGAATGTCACGCGGTTAAGAACTTTACGAACATATCTTTCGGTTTCAATACCTGGTCTCACACCAGGAATATAAGAGCCGTTTTTCTGGAAGTTTTCCGCTAATTGTTCAGGATTGATTTGTAAATTAGCATAGAAGAAGGTGAACATAATGGTTAAGGCGAGATAGATAATCAAGCCCCAAGGCATACTCCAACTTCCCATGTTGGTCATCTTACTACTAGAGAAGACATTGAGCCATTCAGCGTTAGTGTCACTGCCTAAGAAACCGACAATGATACTTGGAGCAGTCATAATTGAGCTAGCAAAGATGACTGGGATAACGCCTGCGGAGTTAATCTTAATTGGTAAGAAACTCGCTTTGGCCATTGATTGAGTTTGTCCTCCACCCTTTCCTGAATGTTGTACTGGAATCTTTCTCTTTGATAATTCAACGAATGTAACAAAGGAGATGATGAGTAAGAAGGAGAGGATGTAAAGAAGGAATGAGAAGACGCCTTTAATAAGTTGGGCATCTCCTGGGTTAGCACCGATAATCCATCTTTGGAAAGCAGTGCTAATTTGATTTGGTAAGGAGCAGACGATACCCGCAAAAATAATCATGGAAATACCGTTACCGATACCTTTAACAGAGATTTGGTCACCTAACCACATCACTGTCATTGAGCCAGCAAGCATGACCACGACGACATAGACATATGTAAGCCATGGAGTGCTACCAGCGGAGAAGCTGACTAAGTCACTTGTCTCCATTGTTTTAATGATGCCATAAGCTTGGACAGCACCTAACATAAGAGTTAAGTAACGAGTCGCTAATTCCATCTTTTTACGACCATATTGGCCTTGACGTTTTAATTCAGATAAGGCTGGTAAGACATCGGTCGCTAATAATTGAACGATAATCTGCGCAGTAATATATGGGGAAACGCCTAATGCGAAGATGGAGAATGTTTGTAATGTTCCACCGCCTAAGATGTTCATTAATGCCAATGCGTTATTACTTTCTAAGTAAGTAGATAAGTTTTCACTTTCTAATGTCGCACCTGGAACAGTAATCTGACATCCAATACGGAAGATGAATAGGATCAAGATCGTAAACATAATACGATTCATGATCTCTTTGTTTTTAAGAATTGATCCTAATTTCTTCATAATTAGATCACCTCAATTTTGCCACCAGCTTCATTAATAGCTTGTTCGGCTGATTTGGAGAATTTATTAGCTTGGACAGTTAAGGCTTTGCTTAATTTGCCATTACCTAATACTTTAATTCCATCATATTCCTTACGGACTAAACCGGATTCAATTAATAAAGTTGGAGTGACCAATGTACCGGCTTCAAATCTTTCAAGCGCGGAAACATTAATGACTGCATAATTGACATGATTAACATTCTTAAAACCACGTTTTGGTAATGCTCTGAATAATGGTAATTGACCACCTTCGAAGCCTAAACGGACACCACCGCCTGATCTAGCATTTTGACCTTTGTGGCCTTTGCCAGCGGTTTTGCCGTTACCACTACCTTCACCACGGCCTTTACGCCAATTGGCTTGACGGCTGCCAGCGGTTGGTTGAAGTTCATGCAATTTCATAAATGCACCTCCTTAATTCAATTTTTGCTATAAGCAATAATTATTCTTTACTACGAAGAGTTTTAATCTCTTTATAGTTCTTAAGGCTTTCTAAACCTTGGTTGACAGCGCGGACAATGTTGATTGGGGCGCGGCTACCATAAACTTTGGAGCAAACGTTTTGCACGCCTGCTAATTCTAAGACCGCACGAACTGGGCCACCGGCGATAATTCCGGTACCTTCAGGTGCTGGTTTTAATAAGACGGAGCAAGCTCCATATTTACCGACGACTTCGTGAGAAATGGTATTACCTTTAACAAGATGAATCTTGAAGAGGTTTTTCTTCGCGGCTTCGGTAGCTTTTTTAATAGCATCTGGGACTTCAGCGGCTTTGCCGAGAGCAAATCCGTATCTACCTTTATGATCACCAATGACCATTAAGGCGGTGAATTTCATACGACGTCCACCTTTAACGGTTTTACTAACTCTGTTAATAAAGACGACTCTTTCCTCAAATTCTTTTGGTTCATCACGACGGACATCTTTACGATCTCTTCTTGGGCCACCTTTACGGTCACCACGTGGACGACGATCTTGTGGACGTCTTTCGCCTTCTTTAGGAGCTTCGACTGGAGCTGGTTGTTCCGCAACTGGTGCTTCTTGAACTAATTTTTCTTCTTCCATTTGTTACTCCTCCATTAGAATTCTAAGCCAGCTTCACGAGCGGCTTCTGCTAATGCTTTGATTCGACCGTGATAAACATAACCACTTCTATCAAAGACGATTTTCTTTAAACCTTTGGCGAGTGCTTTTTCAGCGATGTCTTTGCCAACTTTACCAGCAGCTTCAATATTGGAGCCATTTTCAAGTTTTAAGGACATAGAGGAGGAAGACACTAAAGTGCAACCTTTCACATCGTCAATAAGTTGTGCTTCGATGTTTTTGTTTGAACGGTAGACACATAATCTTGGTGCTTCCGCGGTGCCAGAGATTTTGGCTCTAACACGGGCATGTCTACGAACACGTGAGACATTTTTGGATTCTTTTTTGACCATAATTATCTATCTCCTTTCATTATTTTGCAGCACGTTTGCCTTCTTTTGTGGCAACGTACTCACCTTGATAACGGATACCCTTACCAAGATATGGTTCTGGACGTCTGACGTCTCTAATTAAAGCCGCGGTTTGTCCAACTTTTTGTTTGTCAATACCTTCGACTTGGACTAAGACGATACCAGTATTACCTTTGACTTCAGGAACAGAGATTTTCACGCCTGCTTCTGGAGTGATGACAATTGTGTGGGAGTAACCAGCGAATAATTCCACTGATTCACCTTTCATAACTGCTTTATAACCGATACCTCTCATCTCTAAGATTTTCTTATAGCCTTCGGTGACACCGACGACTGCGTTATGGAAGTTAGCACGAGTGGTACCATGGTTTTGTTTGGTTTGTTTTTCTTCGTTTTGGCGAGTGAAGGTCACAACCGCGCCATCGACATGAACATCGATACCTTTGTTGATTAAGACTTCTAATGAGCCTTTTGGACCTTTAACAGTCGCTTTTTGACCGTTTAATTCAACGGTGACTCCAGCTGGGAGATCAATATGTTTATTACCAATTCTTGACATAAACTATCCTCCTACCAGATATAAGCGATAACTTCGCCACCGATACCTAAGGTTCTTGCTTTTGCATCGGTCATCACACCTTGAGAGGTGGAAATAATAGCGATACCTAAGCCTTTAAGAACTTTTGGTAATTTTTCACAACCGACATTAACGCGCAAGCCTGGTTTAGAGATTTTCTTACAACCAGAGATAACACGTGTGCCATCTGCTGCGTATTTTAATGTGATTGTTAATTCTTTTTTGACTTCGCCTTTGACTTTATAGTCAACGATGAAGCCTTCGTCTTTTAAGATTCTGGCGATTTCCACTTTCATCTTGGAACTTGGTATCTTCACAGATTCATATCTTAATTGGTTTGCGTTTCTAATGCGGGTAAGCATATCCGCGATTGGATCAGTCATCATAAATAATCGATATCCTCCTTATTACCAAGATGATTTCTTCATGCCTGGGATTTCACCCTTGTACGCTAATTCACGTAAGCAGATACGGCATAAATGGAATTTTGAATAGACAGAGTGAGGACGTCCACAACGTTCACATCTTGTATATTCACGAACTTTAAATTTTTGTGGTCTACTTTGTTTGACTTTAATACTAGTTTTGGCCATTGTGAGCTCCTTTCTTATCTATGGAATGGCATACCTAATAATTCTAATAATGTGTATGCTTCTTCGTCTTTTTTAGCGGTTGTGACAATAACGATGTCCATACCGCGAACCTTTGCAACCTTATCGTAATCGATTTCTGGGAAGATTAATTGTTCTTTAATACCTAAGGTGTAGTTGCCACGGCCATCAAAGGCGTTTCTGCTAACACCACGGAAGTCACGAACACGTGGGAGAGCGATGGAGACTAACTTATCGTAGAAGTCCCACATACGTAAGCCACGTAATGTAACTTTACAACCAATTTCCTGACCTTCACGAACTTTAAAGGTAGCGATGGATTTCTTAGCCTTTGTAATGATTGGCTTTTGGCCAGTGATTTGGGCTAATTCAGCAACAGATTCTTCTAATCTCTTGCTATCTTGAGTGGCATCACCAACACCGATGTTGATGACGATTTTATTTAAGGCAGGGATTTGCATAACGGAAGAATAATTATATTTTTCCATTAAAGCTTTTCTCACTTCGTTTTCATATTTAACTTGTAAACGGTTAACGATAGTGGCTTTTTTGTTACCTGCACCAGACTTTTTGGCTGGTTTCTTTTCAGCTTTTGGGGCTTCAGCCTTAGCTGGAGTTGGTTTTTCAACTGGTTTTTCTTCTGCTTTTGGAGCTTCTTCTTTTTTAGGAGCGGCTTTCTTTGCAGGTGTTTTTTTGACTTCTTCTGCCATGTTGATTACCTCCTTATAACACTGTGCCGCTCTTTTTCGCAAAGCGGACTTTTTTACCCTTAACTTCTTTATGACCAATTCTAGTTGGTTTTTTAGTTTTTGGGTCTTCAATCATAACGTTAGAGGCATCAATTGGAGCGTAAACTTCAACGATGGAACCTTCTGGGTTAGCTTGAGTTGGTTTTTGGTGTTTTTTGCGGACGTTAATACCTTCGACGACAACACGATTTTGTTCAGGAATGACTTTTTGAATTGTGCCACTCTTACCTTTATCACGGCCGGCGATAACAATAACTTTGTCACCTTTTCTAAGATCCATAGTTATCTATCCTCCTTATAACACTTCTGGGGCGAGGGAAACAATTTTCATGAATCCTTCTTGACCCTTATCACGTAATTCTCTGGCCACAGGACCAAATACACGTGTACCTACAGGCGCGTTATCATCATTAATAATAACAACGGCGTTGTCATCAAACTTGATGGTTGAACCATCTGGACGATTGATGGCTTTCTTTGTACGAACGATGACACATCTGACAACGTCACCTTTCTTGACTTTACCATTTGGGATGGCATCCTTCACTGCACATAAGACGATATCGCCGATAGAGGCGCTTTTCTTGAAGGAACCACCATAGAGGGTGAAAGCGCGAACGGAACGTGCACCACTGTTATCAGCGACAACAAGATTCGTTTCCTTTTGGATCATTACTTGCTTTCCTCCTCTTCTGCCTTTTCTTCTTCTGCAAGGCCAGCTTCCGCTAATTCAGCAGCTTCTTCAGCTTTTAATTCGGCTTCAGCTTCTTTGACAGAGAGTTCGGCTTTCTTATCAATGCTCACTAATCTGAATCTCTTTGTAGCGGAGAGTTTGCGGGTTTCCATAATGGTCACTGTATCGCCAACTTTTGCTTCATTGTTTTCATCATGAGCGTAGAATTTTTTGCCATATTTGACACGTTTTCCATATTTTGGGTGTCTTCTATGTGTTTCAATGAGGACGACAATTGTCTTATCGTTTTTATCAGAAACAACAACACCTTGAACAGTTCTTCTGGCTGCTACTTTTCTTTCTTCCATGACAACTGACCTCCTTATTTGCTTTCTTCTAACTCGCGTTCTCTAAGAACTAAGTTAACTCTTGCGATGTCTTTTCTCACAGCGATGACATCTTCGCCTCTTTCGAGGGCTCCAACAGCTTTCTTTCTGCGGAGTTCGAATAATTGTTCTTTAAGTGAGTATAATTTTTCTTTTAATTCGACTGTGGATAATTCACGGACTTCATTAATTTTCATATCGATTATTCCTCACCTTTCTTAACAACTTTACATTTGATTGGAAGCTTATAAGCCGCTAAGCGAAGGGCTTCACGTGCATCTTCTTCAGAGATACCTCTGACTTCGAACATGATCGCGCCTTTACGGACGACTGCCACCCAATCTTCTGGGGAACCTTTACCAGAACCCATACGAACTTCGGCTGGTTTCTTGGTTTTGGCTAAGTGTGGGAAGATTCTAATAATGACCTTGCCACCTTTTTTGGTGTATCTGGAGATAACAACACGAGCCGCTTCAATTTGGCGGGTGGTAATCCACGCACCTTCAAGGGCTTCTAAACCAAATTCACCGAACGCAACGGTGTTACCACCTTTGCAATGTCCTTCATATTTAATAATATGTGGACGTCTGTATTTAACTCTCTTTGGTTGTAACATGATTATTCTCCTTTCTCTTCAGAAGATTTCTTTTGAAGTTCAGGACGAATTTCACCACGACAGATCCAAACTTTGACACCTAAGCGGCCATATTGAGTGGCTGCTTCTGTTTTGGCGTAGTCAATATCACTACGGAGGGTATGAAGAGGAATGATACCTTCTTTATAGCCTTCACTACGAGCGATATCCGCACCGCCTAAACGACCAGAGACGACAGTTCTGATACCTTTAGCACCAGCTTTACGAACTCTTTGGATGGCTTTCTTTTGGACGCTTCTGAAACTGGCTCTTTCTTCTAATTGTTTGGCAATTGATTCTGCAACGATTGTTGCGTCGAGGTCAGGATTCTTCACTTCTTGAACGTCGATTCTGACATCGGAGCCCTTCAAAATCTTACTTAAATCTTCTTTAATATTATTGATATTTTTTCCATCTTGACCGATGACAACGCCTGGTCTAGCAACGTGGATTGAGATAATCACTTTGTGACCGTTTTCAGCTTTGATTCTTTCGATGACAACATGGGATAACATCGCTTCTTTGAGGTTCTTTTCGAGATATTTACGAACTTTGATATCTTCGTTGAGGAAGACATGGAATTCTTTATCATCAGCAAACCAACGAGAATTCCAATCCTTGTTGATGCCAACACGCATTCCAACTGGACTTACTTTTTGACCCATTAAAACTTCCTCCTTATCTCATTTTGACAATCACAGTAATGTGACTTGCTCTTTTCACTAAACCACTAGCAGAACCTTTTGCTCTTGGTAAGTATCTTTTCATTCTTAAGCCATCATTTGCGTAAATGGTTGCAATATATAATTTATCTTCATCCATTCCGAAGTTGTTGGTGGCATTGGCTGCTGCTGATTTGATGAGCTTGCTCACTGGGACAGCGGCGGCTTTGTTAATGTTTGCTAAGATGCCTAACGCTTCTTTCACATCTTTGCCCCTCACTAAATCGATAACTAATCTAATTTTACGTGGAGTGACTCTGACATTCTTAGCAATCGCTCTAGCTTCTGTTGGCATTGGCTTTTTAGGAGCTTCTGGTTTCTTTTCAACTTTCTTAGCTGGAGCTTTTTTGGCTGGTTTCTTTTCAGCCTTAGGAGCTTCTTCAACTGGAGCTTCTGTAGGGGCTACTTCTTCGACTGGTGCTTCTTTTTTAGGAGCAACTTTCTTAGGAGCGGCTTTCTTTGCAGGTGCTTTTTTGACTTCTTCTGCCATGTTGATTACCTCCTATTATTTACTGGCGTTCGCTGCTTTATCTTCAGCAGTGTGGCCTGTATGTCCTGTGAATTTTCTGGTTGGAGAGAATTCACCTAATTTGTGTCCGACCATATCTTCTGTCACATAGACTGTGATATGTTCTTTACCATTGTAGACCGCGAAGGTGTGGCCAACGAATGATGGATAAATGGTTGAACGACGTGACCAAGTCTTAATGACTTCTTTTTTGTTTGCCGCGTTTAATGCGTCGACTTTCTTTTGTAAAGATTCATCGATGAATGCGCCTTTTTTCAAACTTCTAGACATAATTCATTTTCCTCCTTTGCGATTATTTGCCGTTGCGTCTACGGACGATTAATTTATTTGACGCTTTCTTTTGGTTACGGGTCTTGACACCTAATGCACGTTTGCCCCATGGGGTACGTGGTGCGTCACGACCGACAGGACATTTACCTTCACCACCACCATGTGGGTGATCGACTGGGTTCATAACAGAACCACGAACTGTTGGTCTTGTACCTAACCATCTTGTTTTACCGGCCTTACCATCATTGATAAGGTTCCAGTCTTCATTGCCGACAAAGCCGACTGTCGCGCGGCAATTGCCGAGAATCTTTCTCACTTCACCAGAAGCGAGTCTGACCATGACGTATTTGCCTTCGGCACCGAGAACTTGAGCAGCTGTACCAGCAGCGCGGCATAATTGGCCACCTCTACCTGGTTCTAACTCAACGTTATGAATGAAGGTACCTTCAGGAATGCTCTTTAAGCACATTGCGTTGCCTGGTAAAACATCCACTGCAACGCCGGAAATAACTTGATATCCGACTTTGACATCTTTTGGTGCGAGAATGTATCTCTTTTCGCCATCTAAGTAACTGACTAAACAAATGTTTGCGTTACGATTTGGATCATACTCGATAGTTTTCACGACCGCTGGGATGCCATCTTTATTACGTTTGAAGTCAATAACACGATATTTGCGTTTATGACCTCCACCAATGTGGCGGCAGGTGATTTTACCTTGGTTATTTCTGCCACCAGTTTTGGATAAACTGACTAATAAGCTTTTCTCAGGAGTATTGGTAGTGATTTCACTGAATGTCGAGTTGGTCATGTTTCTACGAGATGGGCTCGTAGGTTTGTAAGTTCTAATTGACATTACTTGTTCCTCCTATAGTTGAATAGTTCGAACTTTAACTATTCTTTGAATAGGTCAATTGCTTCGCCTTCTGCGATAGTAACAACTGCCTTCTTATAACCGGAGATCTTACCTTGGTAACGGGTGCCTCTGGTTGTTAATTTGGTCTTAACATTAGCAATCTTCACATCGATAACTTTGACTTGGAAGATTCTTTCAAACGCTAATTTGACTTCAGTCTTGTTGGCGTCTGGTAAGACTTTTAATGTTACTTTGTTTTCGTTTTGCATTAATGACATGGATTTTTCAGTAATGACTGGTTTAACGATAACTTCGTAATCTCTAACTGTTGCTTTTGAGAAGCTTGGAGCTTTTGCTTTAGCTTCGACTGTTTTCTTGGCTGCCATATTACTTCAATGCCTCCTCAACTGCTTTAATTGCTTCAACGCTGATGACTAAGGCATCTGCATTTAACATATCGAGAACGCTTAAGTTGTCTTTAGTGACAACTCTGGCATAGCCAACGTTTCTGCAGCTACCAACTAAGTTTTCATCTAATTCGTTGACGACGACTAAGGTCTTCTTGTTGGCTTGTAATGCATCGAGCATTGCCACGAAGTTCTTTGTCTTCTTTTCTTCGAATTTGATTTCATCAACAACGACTAATCCTGCTTTGGCTTTTAAGCTTAATGCAGATTTAACCGCGAGAGCATGTTCTTTCTTATTTTGGGAAATCTTGTAGTTTTGATTTCCAACTGGTCCGAAGACCGTTCCACCACCGACCCACACTGGTGAACGTGTTGTACCAGCACGAGCGCGGCCTGTGCCTTTTTGACGGAATGGCTTTTTGCCACCGCCACTCACTTCGTGACGAACCTTTGTTTTGGCTGTCGCTTGGCGAGAATTGCTTTGCTCAACTTGAACAGCGTCGAACATTGCTTGGTTATGTGGTTCAATTCCGAACACGGAGGCGCTTAAGGCTAACTTAGAGACTTCTTCGCCTTTCATGTTGAGAACTTTCACGTTAATTTTCTTTTCTGCCATAACATTTGTTCTCCTTTCTGTTCTTATTCAGCGGCTTCAGTTGCTGGAGCTTCGACTGGAGCTTCTTCAACGACTGGAGCTGGAGTGCGATCCACTAAGCCTTTGATGACTTCTGGATGTTTCACTTCTTTAACAGCGCTTCTGATTGTAACGATGGATTTCTTTGCACCTGGGAGACCACCTTTAATTAAGATGTAACCCTTTTCTGCATTGACATCGATAACCATAACGTTGTGAATGGTAACTGATTCATTGCCCCAATGACCGGACATGTGTTTGCCTGGCATGACGCCGTGGTTGTAACGACCATTGTTAGCGAATGTACCTTGACCTCTATGGTAACCTGAACCATGACCTTTAGGACCAATGTGTTGATTCCATCTCTTGATAACGCCACTGTAACCATGACCTTTACCGGTACCGATAACATCAACGACGTCACCTTTCTTGAACATATCAACTGTGATTAAGTCACCTAATTTGTAGTTGGCCATTTCATCACCGCGTAATTCTTTAGAAACTTGGTGTGGAACTGTGCCGGCTTTCTTAGCAATACCTAATTCTGGTTTGTTAGCGCGGCTTTCTTTCTTTTCTTCATAACCAACTTGGACTGCCACATAACCGTCTTTTTCAACTGTCTTAACTTGTGTGACAACATTTGGTAAGACTTCAACGACGGTAACTGGATACATGGTTCCATCTTCAGCGAAGACTTCTGTCATGCCCATTTTACGACCTAAAATTGCTTTCATTTCGTCTTACCTCCTTATAGTTTGATTGTGATATCGACACCAGCTGGGAGATCTAAATTCTTTAATGAATCCATTGTCTCTTTCTTAGGATTGTTGATATCGATGATACGTTTGTGTGTTCTGATTTCGAATTGTTCACGAGAATCCTTATATTTGTGAACAGCTCTTAAAATCGTATAAACTTGTTTTTCCGTTGGTAGCGGAATAGGACCCACAACAGTAGCCCCAGTTTTCTTCGCTGCAGCAACAATCTTTTCTGCGGCAACATCTAAGTTGACGTGATCATATGCTTGTAAGCGAACTCTGATTTTTGTTGCTTTTGCCATGAATTGAATTTCCTCCTATCACTTTCAGGCTTTGACCTATTTCTCACTTCTTGCGAATTCCCTGATGACACCTTCATGACAACGCTTGTGGGTGTATCAGCAACCTCGCACATCAACGCGAGCGGTCAACGTTCAAATCATACCCCTCTACGCATATACGTGTCAACAATTATTTAAATAAATTTATAAAGAGGAAAAAATCTCACCCACAAATGAGAAAAAATAATTCAGTATTTTTGGCTAAAAAATGGGCAAAAAGCTAATCAAAATTGGGCAAAAAAACCGTATTTTTTCGCTTTATTTTTGCATTTTAGACCTATAATTCTTCACCCATTCCAAAAGAGCGTTTGTTTTATTTTTCCCGATGAAATGGAAATTATTATATCTGTAATAATGAATCTATTAGTCAAATAGTGTTAAAAACGGATTTCAATTATTTAATTTCCGTTTTCTTTTTGCTCAGATAATTGTTATAAGAATATTCACAACCACAATATTCTTGAAAATACATTTCGTGCTCTCTCACTATTTGTAGAGATTTTTCATAGCCATTGTTTTTCTTAAAATCAGCAGGAAGCCATTTAGTCTTTTTGTGTTGTTCTTCCAGTTCATATCCAATCTTATTTAACATTTGAGAATTCTTATAGCGAGAAATACTCATAACAGTACCAAAATAATCAAAGCCATGTTCTTCAGCGTAGTCATATCCAAACGTTAATCTTTTGCGGTAACACTTAAAACATCTTTCGCCACCTTCAGGGATATCTTTAAGCGGCTCTAAATCTTTCATGTAGTTTAAGTTATCATAAGGAACTTCTAAAACCTTAATATCAGGATCAACTTCAGATAAGAATCTTTTCAACTCTTCTTTTCTGCGCTTATATTCAGCTTCAGGATAAATATTAGAGTTGTTATAAATAATGGTGATATCAAAATAATCTTTTAGTTCTTCGTGTGGAATAGTAAAGCACGGACCACAGCAAGCGTGCAAAAGTAATTTTGGTTTATTTCCGCTATTTTTCAGATTTTCAAGCAACTTTTGTAGTTCTTTTTGATAATTTATCTTATTTTCCATAAATGAACATTGAGTCTCCAAAAGAGAAAAACCTATACTTTTCTTCCACTGCGTGTTTATAGATTTCCAAAGTGAATTCTCTATCCATAAAAGCTGACACCAGCATAATCAAAGTAGATTTTGGCAAATGGAAGTTTGTAATAAGTGCATCCACTACTTTATATTGATAGCCTGGTTCAATAAATATGTTTGTTTCTTCTTTTGTAGGTTTAAAGAAACCATACTTAGAATAGTTAGCTTCTAATGTTCTAACTGAGGTAGTTCCGATAGCAATTATTCTTTGTTTATTAGCTTTTGCTTTATTTAATTTATCAGCAGATTCTTTTGTTATTTCATATAGTTCAGAATGCATTATGTGATCTTTTGTGTCTTGCACTTTGACAGGTCTAAATGTGCCTAAACCAATATGTAAAGTAACATCAATTATTTCCACTCCCATTGTTTTAATCTTTTCAAATAATTCTTGTGTAAAGTGGAAACCCGCTGTTGGAGCAGCGGCGCTCCCCTCATATTTAGCGTAAACAGTTTGATATCTATCATTTGTGCATAATTGTTTAGCAATATAAGGTGGTAAAGGCATTTTACCTAATTGGTCTAATACCTCTAAAAAGATTCCTTGATAATGCATTTTAACAATACGGATACCTTCATCTTTTTCTTCTAGTACTTCCGCGATTAGTTTTCCATCACCAAAGTCCACTCGAGCCCCTACTTTTAAAGATTTGGCCGGTCTAGTTAAGCATTCCCAATTATCACCTTCCAATTGTTTTAAAAGTAATAGTTCGCAATGCGCTCCAGTCTTTTCTTTAACGCCTAGTAATCTAGCAGGAATAACTTTTGTATTATTTCTTACTAATACATCACCTGGTTTTAAATATTCAACTATGTTGAAAAAGTTCCTATCTTCATAGGTTTTATTACCATAATTGATTGCTAAAAGACGAGAATGGTCTCTTTTATCACATGGTTTTTGAGCGATTAGCTCTTCTGGTAGATAGAAGTCAAATAAATTTATATCCATTAGAAACCTCTATTATCTCCAAATGCCGCTAATTGGACTTTCATAAAGTCTCCAAAACGGTCTTCTTTAA
The DNA here is from genome assembly GCA_905235515.1 of uncultured Bacilli bacterium. GTDB lineage: Bacteria > Bacillota_I > Bacilli_A > RFN20 > CAG-826 > CAJOLV01. The sequence goes on from CAJOLV010000005.1 coordinate 57,583, forward strand.
TTGCTTGTCTAGCTCCTTCCATTAAATGGATAAGGAATCTAATATTATGAATAGACATTAATCTCTTGCCAAAGATTTCATCACAAACATATAAATGTCTCAAATATGCTTTAGTGTAATTCTTACAGCAATAGCAATCACAATTTGAATCTAAAGTTGTAAAATCCTCTTTATATTTCTCGTTTTTAATATTCACACGACCACTACTGGTTATTAACGCACCATGTCTTGCTAATCTAGTTGGTAAAACACAGTCAAACATATCAACACCCATAGCGATGCTGCCTAATAAATAGTCAATGGATCCAACTCCCATGACATATCTTGGTTTATCTTCTGGAAGATATTTCACAGACATTTCTACCATTTCAAAATACTTTTCTTTCGGTTCACCAATGGATGTACCGCCAATGGAATATCCTGGAAAGTCCATCTTCACTAATTCTTCAGCACACATTTTTCTTAATTCTTCAATGTCACTGCCTTGTACAATACCAAATAACGCTTGATCTTCTCTCTTATGTGCTTCTTTGCCTCTCTTAGCCCATCTAATCGTTCTTTCTACTGACTTTTTAGCGTAGTTATAGTTAGTTGGCCAAGGGATACACTCATCAAATATCAGCGCCTAATTTTTCTTGAATCTCCATAACATTTTCAGGAGAAAAAAATAATCTATCACCATTAAGGTGATTTTTGAATTCTACGCCTTCTTCTTTGATTTTACGAATATCCGCTAATGAGAAGACTTGAAAACCTCCAGAATCGGTTAAAATTGGGCCATTCCAATTCATAAATTTATGGAGTCCACCAGCTTTAGCAACTATATCCGCTCCTGGTCTAATACTTAAATGATAAGTATTGGCTAAAATGACACCAGCACCCATCTCATGTATTTCTTCAGGCGATAAAGATTTAACTGTGGCTAAAGTGCCAACAGGCATAAACATTGGAACTTCTACATCTCCATGTGGAGTATGCAATATGCCATATCTTGCCCCTGTTTGTTTATCAATATGTTTAATTTCTAAATAAAAATCTTTCATAACTAAATATTCTCAATAATTAATTGGAGGAGGTCTAACACTTTTACTGTATCAGGAACTTCTTGCTCCACACTATTGGTAACAGCAATATCATCAACACCTGCTTCTTTAATTGTTTCAACAGCGTTTTTCGCAAAAATACCGTGTGTAGCGCCTACTAAAACACGTTTAGCACCATTACTTTTTAATAGCCTTGTCGCGGATGCGATTGTATTACCTGTAGAAATAATATCATCTAAGATAATGCAAGTTTTGCCTTTTACATCACCAGTTAATTCAAGATGGGAAGCCTGATCTTTAGAAGGTCTAACTTTTTCTAAGATGACTTTTTTCACTCCTCTCATTCTAAACATTAACATGTCTGTACGATAATTAGCTCCGTGATCTGGAGAAACAATAATCACATCATTCAAATTGATATTATTTTCTTTTAAGTAGTTGGAATAATACTTTGCAAATATTTGTGTAGTTGGAATACTTTTAATACCCCTTTTAAAGAATGATTCAATAATAGGATGATGTATATCAAAAGTGAGAAGTTTATCATATTTACCAGTTTCTAAAGTTTTCGCCATAACTTCACAGCTGATTGGCTCATTTGGTTTATTCACTCTTTCTTGACGTGAGTATCCTAAATATGGGATGAAGAGAGTAACACTTTTAGCGTTATTCCTATTAATAGAATCTAAAAGCATTAAGATGTTCATCAAACAATCATTAGGTTTTTTTACTGTTGATTCAATAATGATGACATCTTTATCCTTAACATCAGTTAATGCCTGAACAAGCATTTCACCATCAGCAAACTTTTTCATGTCTGCCTTACCTAATTGGCAATTCCAAAACTTTGCAAAATCTTTTGCGAGTTTCTTGTTAGAGGATATAGAAAATACTACGTAATCTTTCATAGTTTATAAATAATATTTCACGACTGTTAACGCCATTTGTTTATTAATAGTGGCTTCATTTTCTGGCACTCTATTTTTATCAACCGGAAGTCCTTTTCTTAATAGATATTTGGCAAAATCTTTTGTGTAGTACCAAAGTCTCATTGGAGCCTTTTCAAAATATGATTTTTCATCAAATACCCCGCAAATAGGGCCTAAATAGTATAATTTTCCATTTATTAGCTTCCACAATTCAGGATCATAATTGATAGAAAGTTTATTCTTTTTACTAAACCAATTAGCTTTAAAAATATTGATAAAATATTCATCAGATAAATCTTGTTTCATCAAGTCTTCAAGGACTGTTGAACCTTCAATATATTCACTAGCGACTATAAGAAGATTTTTATCGTATGCATAAATCTTTGGATGAGAAATACCAGTTGCGTTAAGTTTCCACTCTGTATTCACATATTGTTCGAAGCCTTTTTTATTGTTTTCAAAATCTTTTAAGAAAAATGTTTTGCCATTACGGATTACTCGATAAGATCTTTCTCCAATCTTTTCTTCGACTTCGAATATTTTCCTTTTAATTTCAAAAAATTCCATAGCGATAATTATTATATCAATTATTTCTTTTAAAGAAATGTTTTATAAAATAAAATATGTGTATGCGATTAGAATATAACTATCACACTCATACAGTTAGATGCGGCCATGCATCAGGCACTGAAGAAGAATATATCATTAACGCCATCAAAGCTGGTTACAAAGAACTAGGCTTTTCTGACCACATGATGATTAGAGGCTATTCTCAACCTCATATGAGAGGTGATTTTGATACTCTAAAAGATTATGTTGATGTTTTAAGACAATTAAAAGAAAAATACAAAGATCAAATTAATATTCATATTGGTTTGGAATGCGAATATTTTCCACAAATCAAAGATTACTATAAAGAATTAGTAGACGAATTAGGAATTAAATACTTAATTATTGGCCAACATTGCTTTATGAATGAGGAAGGTAAAATTTGTTGGGCATTTGGACTAAGTAATCTTGAAGAATGTTTGGAAAAATATACCACTCTTCTTATAGAAGGAATGTCTACTGGATTATTTAAATATGTCTGTCATCCTGACTTGTTCTTTGTAAGAGCTAAATGTAACAATCCACTTATTGAAAAATATTCCAAAATGATATGCGAAGCGAGTATAAAATATGATATTCCTTTAGAAATCAACTTATGTGGTGCAAGAAGAAAAATAGATTATGATGATTATTCATATCCATCACCAATATTTTGGAAGATTGCTAGTAAATATCATGTGAAAGTAGTCATTGGTGTTGACGCTCATAATCCATTAGAAATGATTTATTCTAAAAAAGAATACGCCTTTGATATTATCAGAAGATATAATTTGAATTACATGGAGGATTATCACCTATGAAAAAGACAGTAAACAAAGATCGAATTACTTCCCTTATCACATTTCTTATTGGCGGAGCAGTTTTAATATTATTATCAAATAGCTTTGATGATTTAAGATCTCTATTAGCTTTGACATTTGGTCTACTAGCAGCTTTGACATTTATCGGCACCATTTTAGATCCACATTGTGAAAAAGAAACTCGTATAGCATTACATATTTTAAGTGGTGCCTCGTTACTCTTTTGCATTTTTGGAATGATGATTCATGAAGATGTCCTCTCATTAGATACATATTGTTTAATCTTTGGTATATATGGAATTGTTAAAGGTGTTGTTAAGACATACGAGGCAATTAATATCTTCAGAGAAAAGAACAAAATGGCATTTCTCTTCCTTATCGATTCATTATTTGAAATTGTCATTGGTATATTAATGGTTATTGAATTATCAGCTTCATTAAGAACACATATGATTCTTATTGGCGGCGACGCTATTTATGAAGGCATAATTAAATTTATCAACGAAATATTAGAAGAGAAAAAAGGTTTGGTTGATGAATAGAAAAATCATATTAGATTGTGACCCTGGTCATGATGATGCTTTTGCTATACTTTTAGCGGGCCAAAAAAGATACTTTGACTTACTTTTAATCACTACTGAATCTGGTAACCAAACTGTTGAAAAAACCACACAAAACGCCATTAATTTAGTGGAATTTCTGAAAATTGATGTTCCTATTACTATGGGCGAAAATCATCCATTAGTAAGAGATAAAATACTTTGTCCTGAGATTCATGGTGAGTCTGGTTTAGATGGTTTTGAATTTCCAAAATATAGCCGTAAATGTGACTCCACTAATGGAGTCCAAGCTATGATTGAAACACTCCTAACTAATGATAAAGTAACAGTGGTTACAACCGGTGCGATGACCAATCTTGCATTAGCAATTAAGAATTGTCCTGATATCCTAAATCATATTGAAGAAATCATCTTTATGGGTGGATCCACCAGTGACGGCAACATTACCCCGGCTGCGGAATTTAATATCCTTTGCGACCCCGATGCTTCTAATATTGTTTTATCTTGTGGTCGTCCAATTAGAATGATTGGTTTAAATATTACTCGTAGAGTTCTAGTGACTAAAGATGTTATTTCCAGAATATCGGAGATCAATAACAAAGCAAGCAAGATGTTTGTTGATTTAATGACAGTGTTTAACGCTAACCAAGCTAAAACATTTGGTCTATTGGAAGGTGGCCCATTACATGATCCAGTCACCATTGCGTCAATGATTGATGATAATTTAATTACTTGGAAAGAAATGAATGTCTCGGTGGAATTATCTAAAGGACCTTTATACGCAAAAACATATTGCAAAAATAAAAAGTCACACAATTGCTATGTGGCTGTAGATATAGATGTTAATAGATTTTGGGATATAATCGAAGAAGGAGTTAGATATTATTTTGAATAATCACCCAATATCCATACCTCTTTCCGTTAGCTCTCTTAATTACTTTTTCGTTTTCTAAAGTAGCTAAGAGACTTTTTATTGTTCTTAAAGAAACGCCAACTTTCTTAGCGATATCTTCACTCTTAATACTTGGGTTATTTTTGATTAATTCCACTACTCTGTTTTTTCTATTATCTCTTGTGTTGTCTGATTCAGATTCTTCAATAGTGTGAATATGCAAATCTCTATTACGTAATTCATTGTGTTCGTTAAGTATTAAATTTCTAAGAAATCTAATTAAATAAATTCGATCAGCTTGAATCCCTTTAACAAAGTTATTGTAATTGGCTCTGACAAGTGAGTTTCTGAAATACCAGGAGTTTTTAGCAAATGAGTCATTAGTGACATTAAAACCTAAACTTCTTAAATACTTAATAGTAAATACTGCTGTTGTTCTAGTGTTTCCTTCTTCAAAGGCATGAATTTGCCATAAGTTAGAAATGAATACGGAAAGATGTTCGATTATTTCATCAATAGTTAATCGTTGATATCTAAATTGTCTTTCCAAATCAAAATCATATTGGAGTGTCATTTCTAATTCTCTAAAGTCACCATAAATAACGGAAGCACCATCTAAAACCCATTCTTTTTTAGAAAAATTATATGTTCTCAATTTTCCAGCGTTTTCTAAAATACCTTCAAATAATGTTTTGTGTATCGTTACCAATTGTCCAACTGTAAATGTAAATGAATCCTCTGATAATAATTTAGCGATTCTAATAGAAACCTTATCAGCTTCTTCACTCCTAATTTCAGCATTAGGTTTTTGTTTGTAGTATGATTCTATGATTTCATTCAATTCATCAATGCTAATTTCACCTCTGATGTATCTTTCTGATTCATTTACAAAATATGTAGAATTCTTTAATCCATCTACATCTTGAAGACCCATACCAGTGCTAATTACATATTTATTAGTATATTTGTTTTTCATGCTTATATTATAATATAAAAGCTCCCAAAGTGCAATTCCCAAAGTGCAAATTTAACAAAATTGCACTTTGGAATTATTCAAAAAAACCACGATTTCTCGTGGAATTTTGTTATTTGGTTTTAAGCACTTCTTTATACTTTTCAAGTTCTTCACTATTAGCGAGAACGAAGTGACCCGGAACAATCTCAGTAAGTTTTGGACCCTCTTTAGAGTAATCGTGTTCGTTACTAGGAACATAGACGAACCTCTTTCTTTCCTTTTCGCTTAATGGATCCGGCTTTGGAATCGCGGATAATAACGCTCTAGTATATGGGTGCAATGGATGAGCGAATAATTCATCACTACTTGCTAATTCAACGATATTACCAAAATACATAACCGCAATTCTATCACAGAAGTATTTAACAACTGATAAGTCGTGAGCGATAAACATAATAGTTAATCCCATTTCATCTTTTAAATTTTTTAAAAGGTTGATAATTTGGGCCCTAATTGACACGTCTAAAGCAGAAATAGGTTCGTCACAGATGAGGAAGTCTGGATTCATAATTAACGCTCTAGCGATGCCAATACGTTGTCTTTGACCACCAGAGAATTCATGTGGATATCTAGATGCATATTCTGGAAGTAATCCAACTTTAATCAAGACATCTTTGACTTTTTGAGAATTCTCAAACTTATTATATTGACCTTGGATATGTAGGCCTTCTTGAATGATATCTTCAACAGTCATACGTGGATCTAAGGAGTCAACAGGATCTTGGAAGATCATTTGCATCTTAGACATTAATTTCTTATCAACGTGAGCGTTGTCATAATTATGTTGAGCAATCTTTTCTTTTTGCTCTGCAACTACTCTATCGACTTCAGCTTGAATCTCGGCGATTTGCGCATTGTATTGATCTTGAATCTTTTTAGTTTGTTCAGAGACAAATTGTTCATCACCTTGTTCGGAGCGGAACTCTCTGATTTTAGATTCCATCTCAATTTTCAATTCTTGAATCTTTTTCTTGGCCTTGAGTTTCTTCCATTTAATTTCTTTTTCATTCCATCTACTACCCGCAACAATACGATAGCCTTTGAAATAAACAGAACCAGAAGTAGCTTTATAAAGTCTAATCATGGTTCTACCAGTTGTGGTTTTACCACATCCTGATTCACCAACAACACCAAAGCATTCACCTTTTTTGATGTCAAAACTTACATCATGAACAGCTTTTGTCACAAAAGCATTCTTGCCATGACCAAACTTAAAGAATTGTTTTAAGTGTCTAACAGATACTTCGATATTTTGATCGACTAATTCAGGAAGATATGTAACAGTTCTTGCCATATTACTTTTTACCTCCCTTCATCTTTGCTGCATGGGCAGCTTTAGCGGTTTCAATACGTGTCTTAACAATAGCAGGCATTTCAACCTTAGGAGCACGTGGGTCTAATAACCATGTCGCCGCATAATGAGTATCACTCACTTTAAATAGAGGTGGCTCTTTCTTAAAATCAATCTTCATTGCGTATTTACTACGTAACGCGAAGGCATCACCTTCTGGTGGATAAATCATATTTGGTGGAGTGCCTGGAATCGCATCTAATCTTTCTTTACTATCCACATCTGGGATAGAAGATAATAACGCCCAAGTATATGGATGTTTTGGATCATAGAAGATTTCTTGTTCTGTACCATATTCAACAATCTTACCAGCATACATAACAGCGACTCTATCCGCCATATTAGCGACAACGCCTAAATCATGGGTAATAAAGATACAGGAAATATGTCTTTCAGCTTTTAATCTGTTAATTAACTCTAAGATTTGAGCTTGAATTGTCACGTCTAACGCTGTGGTTGGTTCGTCACAAATAAGGACATCTGGATCCGCTGTTAAAGCAATCGCAATAACAATACGTTGTCTCATCCCACCAGAGAATTCAAATGGATATTGTTTGAATCTAGTCTCTGGATGTGGAATACCAACTTCTTCCATAATCTTTAAAGCTCTAGCTCTTGCTTCAGACTTAGTGATTCTAACTTTAGCTTGATAATTCTTCTTAGCCTCTATTGGATTAACACCATTAGCTAATTCATCTTGGTATTCTTTTTTGAACTGCTCTTTAGCTTTTTTAACTTCCACTTTTGCTACTTTATCTTTAGCGAGATAAATAGCTTTAGCTTCTGCAATTTGTGGTTTATATTGAGCTTTTAATTCTGCTTTATTAGCGGTGTGTTCCACTTTTGCTGTGGCAATTTTTTCATCAAATTCTTCGGAAATACTGCGCAATTTGGCTTTATTTTCCTCGTTTTTGATTTTTGCCTCTGCTAAAATTTGTGCTTTTTCTTCATTGAATTTAGCCTTGGCTTCAGCGAGTGCCTCTGCTCTTTGATGTTTGATTTCTTCTAATTCGCTAGCGTCATTTTCTTTGCCCGCTGCCATAGAATCAAATTTGTGTTTAATAGTGACTTTTTCTAATCCATAGTCTTGTTCTAAAGCATAGATACGACCATCAGATTCGTTCTTGGCAACATTTTTAATTCTCTCGAGTTCTTTCTTCTTTTCACTCTTTAAGAATTTAACTGCTTCTTTACCTTTATTGAGTTCACTATTTAAAGCAGTGATTGCGTTTTTATAAGCGACAAACTCTTTCGCGACAATTTCATCTCTCATCTTTTTGAGGTGGTTACCATTAAGTAACATCGCTTCAGTAATTTGTTTACCAATTCTCATGATTGGATTTAATGATGATAATGGGTCTTGGAAAATCATTCCAATCTTATGACCTCTAATACGATGGAATTCATCTTCAGATACTTTGGTTAAATCTTCACCTTCATACATAATTGAACCGGAAACGATACGACCGTTCGCAGCTAAAATACCCATAATAGTTTTACTGGTGACTGATTTACCAGAACCAGATTCACCAACGATACATAATGTTTCGCCTTTGTATAAATCAAAGGAAACACCTCTAACGGCTTGGACATAACCATGGTCTGTGGAGAAGTTCACTCTTAAATCCTTAACGGATAAAACAATTTCTTTATTTTCCATTATTCTTCTTCTCCTTTCAAACTTGGGTTAATCGCATCTCTTAATCCGTTTCCAAATAAGTTAAAAGAAATCATGATTAAGGCGATAACAATCGCTGGGAATATTAATAAATAGGAACTAGTTAATAATTCCGCTTGGTTATCAGATAAGATAACACCTAATGAAGACATACCTTTTAAGCCTAAACCTAAATAGGAAATGGTCGCTTCAGAGAAGATAACACTAGGAATCATTAAGACCGCACCTGTAATAATTGTGCCTAAAGCATTGGGAAGAATGTGTTTAACAATCAAACGGGCATCAGATGCGCCTAATGTACGAGACGCTAAGACATATTCTCTTCCTCTAAATCTATAGAACTGTGTTCTTGTTCTAGCGGCAGTGCCAATCCATCCGGTTAAGCATAACGCTAAAGCGAACGTCCAGAAATTACTGCCCATATGAATAATGATTAATGTCATGACGACAATCCATGGGACACCAGCGAGAATATCGGTGAATCTTTCCATTAATAAGTCAACCGTACCACCAAAGTAACCACAAATTGAGCCCCATAATAGACCAAATAAGAAACAAACGATAAATGTTAAGACACCAAGTAATAATGATGTTCTTAAGCCTTCAAAGACGTATTTGAACATATCTCTACCAGATTTATCTGTACCCATTAAGTATCTTGGCATTCTGTCATAGCCTAAGAACTTATAGTAAGAGACTGTTACTTTTACAGATAGTCTACCTGTTTCCTCATCATAATCGTAAAAATCACTAACTTGAATTTCTTTTGTAACTGGGCACTTTTCTGGATTGAGAATTGTGCATTTAAAGTTTGTTTGATCTAAATAGAAGCCGCCGATAGATTCGTCAATCATCAATGTTGGAATGCCATTATTCTTAAATGATAACCAGCCTTTTTCTTCATAATCCAATAATGAGAAGATAGAAAAGCCTTCCACTTCCCTTTCACCAAAGGCTGCTTCATATGTGTCATATGTGAAGGAGCAGAAATAAGCTTTAGACATAAAGATACGTTTGACACCGGTAGATGACCAATATTCATAACCATTATCTGATGTTTTTGTCATTAAACTAGTTGGATCAGTAAATGACATAGCATCAAAAGCGTTTTTAGTTTCTTCGTCTAAGGAAGAACTTTCAAAAACAACACTCTTGAGTAATGAACATGTGTTATGTCCTAATCCTTCAGAGACCATACGAACTGAGAAATAAGCATTTTCAAAGTTAGTTAAACCTGTTTCATCATTAATGATTTTTGCAATATCAACTTTTGGTTCCGCTAATGAGGCGATTGCACTACCAATGTTATGTGTTTTGCTATAATCCACCAGTAATAAGTCTTTTTGAACTGGCATTGATACATCATCAACAATTTCAGTAACTGTGTAATGGAAATAAAGCGCAGAGTCACCTAAGACATAGTTTTCTGGGATAGACACATTATCTTTATTTTCATTGGCTTCTAATTTTTCAACATCATAAGTATCAAAAACTGATAAATATAAATCGTTATCAATAGTCAAATTAGTGAAACGTTTGGATGCGAAATCAACAACAGTGTCTTTTTCAGCGTTGTTATAGTAACCGAATTGAATATAACCATCTTTACCAAAACTGGTGAGGTTATTAGTGTATTCTTCATCTGTAAAGACTTTTTTACTAATCGCACTATGTTGTGGGAAGTTTTGTTTTGATGGCCACCAATATTGTTGTTTTTCTTCTTCAGTGTTGGCGTCTGGTTTAGCGGAAACATCGACAGCGATATTTTCATAAGTCACTGTGCCGTCCCACCAGCCAGTGCCAGCGTTAAATAATTTTGGTGATAAATATGTTTCAGCTGGGTGAGGCTTCTTGGTGTCACTACGATCAACTAACGGGACAATAAATGACATCACCAACAAAGCGCCTAAAATATATGTCGCGACAACTGAAGACTTGTTCTTTCTAAATCTCTTTAAGGAGTCTTTTAAGAACGTCGTTGGTTTGGTTTGGAATTTTTGTTCATGAACTGTTGAATCAACTTGTGTTAATGTGAAGTCATCATCAGTGATTTTCACTTCTTTAACGACTTCTTCAGTATTTGGGGTTTCTTCAATAAGTTCGAATTCTTTATCTTCTAACATATTACTTCTTTTCCCCCATTCTGATTCTTGGATCAATGAAACCATATGATAAGTCTAAGATGATACCAGCGAGTAATCCCACTGTGGTAAAAACCGCCATATCGACCATTAAGACGTTATAGTCTGGATTGTTTTGATTTAAGGCTTGGATATATAAATTACCAATACCTGGAATGCCATATAGTGATTCTAGAATCATTGAACCACCGAAAATACCAATAAATTCTGCAAGAATTGATGGTAAGATTGGCACGAATGCATTTCTTAAAGCGTGACGAACAATGGCTTGGTTTTTCGTTAAACCTTTTGTTCTTGCTAATAAGAGATATTCACTAGACATAACTTCGCAAAGTTCTGCTCTCACGAATCTTGTATAACCACAAATGGAACCAAATGATAAGGACATAACTGGAATAATAAACGCTAACACTTTAGTCTTTGTGGATTGATCTGGAGCTGGCCAAATAGTTGGAAGCCATCCAGCTTTAAACGCTAATAAGTAAATTAAGAATGAAATAACAACGAAGGAAGGAATAGAGATAAAGACCATGACTAATGTGGAAATAAGGTGGTCAATCCAAGTATTTTTCTTTAAGCCCGCTAAAATACCTAAACCAATACCTAATGGAACAGATAAAATAACGGAAACAATATTGATGTACATTGAAGCTGGTAAACGTTGACCGATAATTCTAATCGCAGAAGCGTTTGGTTCAATAACTGTGGATCTGCCCCAGTCCCATCTAGTCACAATGTTTCCTAACCATGAAAAATATTGGTCGATAATTGGTTTAGTGTAAAAGTTATGCTCAACACCATCAAAAATAAACGATTCTAACGGTGCTCCTAATTCAACACTAACTTCCGGTAAATCAATACAATATCCTAAATTAACTTGGTCAATATAGAAGGCATATCTCACGTTTTCATCAGGTGAGAAAACACCTCTAGGTGGTAATGATTTAACTAGGAAAAATGTCAATGTTAAAATGATAAACGCTGTTACAAAAGCCAATAGAACCCTTTTAACAGAATACTTTAGCATTTCCTTTCTCCCTTCTCGTTTTATTCTAAAACGTCTATAAACTATAACATAATAGGAACCATTCAGCAAGAATGGTTTTCCTATATAGGTGTGCTCACACATTTTTATACACTTCACCATCTTTAAATGGTGAAAGTTATTTTCAAACCCTAATTAATGTCAAAATCAAAATATTTATGGGGCTTTTGCCAGTGATATTGCTCTTTTTTCACAAAAAAGGCTAAGGCAGTAACCTTAACCTTTTTAGTATTTAGATTATCAATTAAATAGCGAATAAATAATCAACTAAAGTATAGTCTTTTCTGTTTGGAACGATGATTTGAGATTTTTGTTCATCGAGTCTTTCGTAGTTATAAACGATGTGATAAATCTCTTCGTAATCATCTTCACCAATTGTGTAAGTTATGACGATATCAATGTCGATATTTTTGACTTTGTTATCTTCAATGGTGAATCTCATTGTTTGAGTTGTCGGGGTGAGTGTTCCAAATGGAATACCGTATCTAGTTTCAGTGTCTTGATCAGCTGTATCAGTTGGCCAACTCGCACTTGATGTGAACATCATGCAATTGGCGCCGGCAGAGCCAACAAGACCTTCTTCTTCACTAGCCGCCATATTGGCAACTGAAGTTAATGGAACGTATCTGAATGTGTTTGTAAATACTTCGCTACCACTTGTGAATAAGTTATCTAAGATTTCAAACATTGGTTTGTATCTTTCACCTTCCATATAGGATTGTGTGGCAACTGGGTAGTAGTTTTTCACATCACCTGTAGTGTGATAAACAATCGTGTCATAGAAAGGATTTGTGTAGAAAATCCATTCATAATTAGCAATGTTAATCGCACCATTTTCAGTGATAGTTTCAGAGTCGGTTTCTGTGATGCGAAAATAGGCATCATCATAGCTAGCCACTAATACTTCATCTTCAACGAGGTATTTTTGAAGTTTTCCATTTTTGAAAATGGATTTTTCATAAGTCTCATTGTTAATAATGGCTCTGACTTCTGTTTCACCAACAGCTTTGAAATTCTCAATCATGCTAGCTTTTTCACTAGAAGATAGTGATTTATTAACTAATACTGGAACTTCCACGCTGAGGTGTGGATTGTCTTTATCTGTGACAGTGATTTTGGTTCTACCTTGTTTTAAACCTTTGACCTCACCCGTTTCTGAGATAGAAGCAATTGTTGCATCATCGATTTTATATTCAAGGTTTTTGCCGGTGCTATATAAGCGAGTTTTGCCAACTAATTCGGTTTGCTCGCCAACCATAATGCTGACCATCTTCTTATTTAAGAGAAGTTTTTCAGCAGGCTTTTTCTCAACATCACCGAATTCTTTTGTTTCACTAGCGGTTGGAATCACGATTTCTGTTTCTTTGCCTTGACCGTTTTGTTTGCCACAAGCAGCTAAGCAACCAGCACTGAGGAGTAATGTAAGGAATAAAACTTTTGTGTTTTTCATAACGTTACCTCCTAGTCATCAATCCAACTTGCTTCGTTTTTAGCAACAGAAACGTAGGATTCAGATGGAGTGCCCCATTTGTCTTCACCAGCGCTGATGGATAATGTGTAGGAAACTTCTAATTCCCAATAAACACCATAGTTTTCATAAGTGAATGGCGTTTCATTCCAAAGTCTTTCTTTGTCTGGATCATCCATCTTATTAACACGTCTCATTTCAGTGTTAATTTCATTAGCGAGTTCAGGGGTCAATGTAACATGTAAGATCTTTTGACCTGGTTCATCACCATCGGCAACTGTGTATGGGAGATCATAGCCACCACTACCATAAACATAGAGTTGTAAACGGCTGACTTCTAATTTAGCAGTATCAACATCGATGAATGTAACTGGAACCATGAAATTGAGTCCATTGTAGAAATCATTCTTGCCAGCGACCATGAAGCATTTCTTGACACTCTTAACGACAGAACCATTATCCACAACGCCACCATGGTCTGCGACTGCCCATAAGGCATCAAATGACCACATCTTGTCTTGGTAAATTAATGGTTTGCCTTGTGTAATCTTAGAGGTATCAGTGCCCCAGTTGAGGGTGAAACCAGAAGAGTTATCACTCTTTAAGACTTCCATGAAGTTAAGAGGATTATAAGTGTTACCAGAAATAGCACCAAAGCCTAAGTCGAATTGACCTTTCATTAAGTATTCGTTATAGACATCTTGCCAGTTAGTAACTGCATCTTGTGTAACTTCGAGTTTAATTCTACCTTCACAAACCTTAGGATCGTTGAAAGCGCTTTCGAAGTAACCAGCAATTTCTTCACCATATTCTTTAGTATCGGTTTGATACATCCATTTAATATGGATATTGATAATTTGTGGATTAGCAGCTGTACCATAAACAAGTTTCTTTTGAGCGACTAATTCTTTAACAGCAGATCTGAATGCTAAGATAGCTCTATCTTTGGAGTAGCCATAGGTTGGATTACCATTACTATCATATGTTTGATAGGCCGCGATAGCGTTCTTATGTGCTTCTGTGGAGTTATAGGAACCACCATTTTCTGGATCGTTTAAGTAAGCATCTGAGAAGTATGAGATGGATGGTTGAACACCACGGTTACCCGCGAATGTATTTCTATCGATAGAATAGAATAAACCATTTAAGAAATTGTCATTACTCATCCATGGTTTGACTTCCCAGTTGGAGTTTTTGTTAATTTTGCCTTGAGGGCCAAATAATTCATTCCAAGTATCTTGTGTACAAGAGTTAACATTTAATTTGAATGTTGCGTCGCCTTTAGTCTTACGGACTAATGGGTTTCCAGCTTCTTGTTTGATGTATTTAGTTGGAATACCACAGTTATCGAATTTACCTTTACCGGTGTCTTCATCATAGAAACGATCATAAACTGCAGTTGTAGATGTGGATGTATCGATATAAATCATCTTGATACCAGCAATCTTATATCTATTTGGTTCATTCCATTGATCGTTTTTCTTGAATAAGATAACTTGGTTCTTGGTCCAACCTTCAAGCATATATGGGCCAACACAGATTGTGTAATCTAAGATGTTGTCTCTATGAGCAGCAGGAACGCTGTCATTGTTATTGAATGCACCATATCTTTGAGCACCTTCTTTGACAGAGCCTTCACCAATTGTGCTGATAAATTCTTCTGGCATTGGGCTTAATAAATTACTGGACAATGTATACATTGCGGTAAATCTATCGATTGGATTTAAAATTGTTAATTGGATATAATCGCCGTTTGTGTCATTACCGGTTTTAATACCTAATTGACCTTGGGCTTTCATATCGTTCCAAAGGGCTAAAGCGCCTTCGTCGGTAGCGTTCTTTGTATTGTTGTTGTATTTAAGAGCACCAACGATACCATAGGTTTGGTCACCCGCCATTTCTGGACCACGTTTTAAGTTATGGGAACCAGTGAGTAATAAACGATAAGCGAATTCATAGTCAGCGATTGTAACACCACGACCATCAAAGTTTGTGCCCCATGATGTGCCTTGATAACGATATTTAATTCCGCCATCAGTGCCTGTTTTGACATAAATTCTCCATGTGTTATATAAACCTAATGGGTTTGGATCTTCACCTGGCTTAACAACTTCATCTGCATAAACTGGTAATGGCCTTTCAAATGGAGTAGTCACACCATCAAATGTCACGGAATCTTTAGCTAAAACTGGATACCAGACATATTGGTCTTTTGTGGAATTTAATTTTGTACCCCAGAATGAGGATGTGATGTAACCTTCTAAGTCAGAGACTTGGCTACCTGTATCATTTCTGGCGTTAATTGTTTTTGGATCTTGTGATAAGGCGCTATGTAAGTACATTCTGTGATTAGCGTTTTCTTCTGCTTCAGCAGACATTGGACGTAACACTTCACCTTCACTTAATAAACCAAAACCATAACCTGTAATGTAATTTTCAGTTGGTAAGGAAACACGTTTGGAATATTTCACATAACCACCATTTTCAAATAAGGTAATACCTGTTAAATGGTTATCCATCGCATATTTCTCTAATTGACCGAGAATTTCAGTTCTGGTTTTAATAGCTTGTTCGCCAGCTAAGGAAGCGTAGTTGAATCCACCACTAGCAGGAGTAGCATCAGTAATTGTTAATGATAACATTTGGGATTTGCCAGATTTTGCTTCATTAACAATGATTTTTACATCGCCCTTGGCTTTTGCGGTCACTTTACCAGTTGCGGATACAGTGGCAGCAGATGTGTTATTGGAGGAGTAACTATATTCTCTAGCGGTGCCATCTCCGCCAGTTTCATCAATAATGATTTGGGCTTCTTCGCCCTTATTTAATGTTTTATTACCATTACTTAAGGACACGGTGAAACTAAATTCAGTAACTACTGGTGTGTCTTCTTTTTTACCACAGGCTGCAAACGCGCCCACGGAGAAGACACCAACAGCTAATAAACCTAATGTGAATTTGCTTTTCATATTACTTTCTACCTCCTTTTTTCTTTTTGGTGAATAGTAATGCTGCACCCATTAATGATGGGATACAGATCATGAAGCTTGTTGCAACTAAGGAACTCTTACAGCCTTTCTTACCACTATTAGGAACAACGTGGTCTGCAACAGCATAATTGTTAAGTAAGATTTTGCCTTTGACTTCCACTTCTTCACCTTCGTTATTGAAGAATTTGAGCACTCCATTTTCATAGGTGAAGTCTAAGTCGACGCCAATACCACTACCTTGGACGGTTGTCACACCATTGAGGTAATCGTTTTCATCATTTGCATGAACAATACAACCGATTGAACCTCTTGCGAAGTCAGTAGCGCCAACAAACAATCTCTTATTGCCACCTTCTGACATTTCAGCGATTGAATTATCTAAGAATTCTTTTGTGACATCGAAGTAATAGAGACCTTTTTGGGCATCAAATTGTGTATCAACGCGGTTATAGCCAACAACTGCGGATGATAATTTATCTTCCTTAATATAGGCTCTAATTCGCGCAACACCTTCCGCATCATAATATTGGGTGAATTCTTTGAATTCTGGAGCAACATTATCAATGTGGATTGTATAAGATTTGCTGACCCAATTCTTGGTCGCGGCTAATTGATAATTGAATTGTAATTCATATTCTCCACTCGGGAATGCTTCACCACTAGTCAAATCGAATAATGGGACAATCGCGTACGCTCTATGAGCAACATAGCCTGCGGATAAATAGCGTGCATCAACATGTGATTTATATAAGGCCCACTTACCGCCTGTATCACCAAAGAGCATATCTTGTAATGCTGAAGCATAAACTTCTTCATGAGTTGCTTTATTAGTAATTGTGAAGTAGTTTTCCGCTACAGAACGGAGCATGAATTGTTGAATGATTAATGTATTTGTGGCTTCACTACCAACATAAATGTTGTCGCTTGGATTATCCACATATTCATCATTGAGTGGATCAGTACCAACTTTATAGAAACCAGTTAATCTATCAAATGATTGATCATTAGTTAAGACTTTGTCTGTATCAATCTTTTGTGGATATTCAGCATATCCGGCGACAATCATTGATTCGAAATTAACTTTATCTTTACCAACTAATGATTTGGTAATGTCATTAACTAAATCGGATGGATAAACTTTTGTCACATCTTTTTCAAAATTGAATGGTTCTGCGACAGGAGCAGTTTCATAGCTTGCTTCTGTGTTAACATCACTACCGGAATAGAATCCTAAATATGGGATTGATAAATCGGTGTGATTATCATTACTTGTTAAAGTAACAAAACCTTCAATCATACAACCAAATTCGTAGTTATCTAAGATTGTCTTCTTAGCTTCTGCAGATAAGGAATATGGGTTGATAGTGACGGTATTTTGACCAGGTTGTAAGGTCACAACTTGTCCAACGACTTCGTCAATTAATACATCTTTTGTGCTTTGAGCGGTATAGCTTGGTAATGGTTCCCAGCTCACACCACCATCTTTTGCAGCGTTATAGTAATAACCTGCTTTAATTGTTGTGAATAATTCTCTTGCTTTGGTTGGGTTGGTTTCAATATATTCTTTATATTGTTCACCAGCTTCAACAGTAGCAGGATATTGAATATCTCTTGCGACTTTGTAGACATCTTTATATTGAGATGTACCACTAGCAACGGTCATTTGGCCGATATCAGTATCATAATATGACATACCTGTAAAGGCATCGATACTTTCAATTTCACCTTTGAAGTTATATTCTTTGGTGACAATGTCATTTGGTGTAGCAAGAGCTGGTCTCATAACAGTTAATTTCACTGTATAAGATCTTTGTTCTTCGCTTTCGTTATGAGCTAAGAATGATAATTTGATATCACCCTTTGCAATATCAGCGTTATTTCTTAAAGCAATTTTGCTCTTTCCGATAGGTTCACCTTGTAAATCTAAACCTTCGAGATAGACATCTGTACTTAATGCACCTTCTAAGTCAACCATACCAGCACCTTGAATTCTTGGTGATGTGATGGATTTGACATTAGTTTCTGGATTTTCCACTGCGTCTTTCATTGGATCAGCAGTAGACATAAGTCTCATATTGACTGTATTTTTATATGCGTTATATTTTGCATTTTCTGCATCAGTAGCAGCAGTCTTTTCAGCAGCGCTTAATTCAGTATTGTTTTTGATTGCATCTAATTCGTCTATATGGCGGACAGCATCTTTAGATAAGACGACTGATTGAGCGCCAGCATAGTTAGGAGCTGACATAGATGTACCACTTAAATATTGATACGCTTTATATTTAACAGCTTCTTTTTCTTCTCTTGTTAAGGAAGTCATCGCGTGTTCTGGAACAGCACCTTTAATATTGTCACCAGGCGCAGTGATTTCTGGTTTGAGATCTAAATCGAATGTTGCACCATCAGTGGAGAATGTACTGATTGTGTATTTATTTGGGTTATCACTAACTTGTTTGTTGATAATTGCGAATGAACCTGATTTAGCTTCAGAGAAGACTTCTTTGTTCTTAAATAAGACAAGAGCGATTGGCATTTTTGGTTGCACATCACCGAAGCTACAACGGAAGTTGAAGTCAGATGCTGTTGGGTCATTGTTAATAATGATTAAACCAATAGCGCCTTTATCTTCAGCGGTTTGATATTTATTAGAGAACGATGTGCTACCACGATTGACAACTGCAATCTTACCAGTAACATCTAAGCCAGCATAATCAGCGGATGTACCAAATCCTGGAACATAGACCCAGTCTTTAGAACCACCATTGAAGATTTCTTTCATGCGATATTCTCTATCGTAATCATCATCTAAACCTTCTCTATTCACAACTTGGTCTTCAAATGCGATGTTTTGATTATTAATAACAAAGGCATTTTCATAGAAGACTTGGGTTGGATGACCAGACGCAATTGTCATACTAGCAGCGTTATTGGCATAACTTGACATAATGCCAGTTTCAATTGTGTCAGTGCTCCAGTTAGCGTAAGCACCAGTAGAACCGAATGATGTTTTACCGGAGTTACCAGCAGAGATGGATGTTAAGATACCGGATTTATTTAATCTAGTTAATGTCTTTAATGTGATTGAATCACTATCGAAGTCATCTAAGTCACTACCTAAGGACATGTTGATGCCATCGACTTTTAATGTAATACAATCTTCTAAAGCCATTAAGATAACGGAATCATAAGCACCTGTGGAGTTGCTAAGACCAATCTTTTCACCCATACCCTTAGCATCATAATCTGTGAAGACTTTCATTAACGCTAATTGAGCTTTTGGAGCAATGCCCTTATAGGTAGGAGCATTAGCGGCAGTAATGGATGAAACGTGGGAACCATGATATGAAAGTTCACTGTGAACATCATATTGGGTTGGTCCTGGTTTACCATATTTTTTGCTTAAGCCACCATAATCAAAGTAGAATGGAACTTTGCTATTTAAATATTCGGAACCTTCATCACCAGCCACTTTACCAAATTGTCTGGCTTTAGCATTCATACCAGTAATTGTTCTAATGGCGTTAAAAGTATAACGGACTTTTGTACCCTCTGGTAATGGATCATAGACTTCATGATGCCATTCAGCAGCAGTTGATGTTTTTCCTCTGAAATGGAATTCGTTGTCAAGGATTGCAACGAGTGTGCCTTCACCATCATTTGTATCATCTGGCTTTTTCATTGTTTCAGCAGAGATGTTTTTGGTTTCATCATAATCTGGTTCTGGATCGCCCTCATCAAGAGTGACGTATTCATCGTTGTTTATGACTTGTTGCCAGTGCATCTTGTCAACTGTAACACTTTTAACACCAGGAACTGTTTTGATGGTTTCTATGTCTTTACTGTTTACTTCCATCAAGAACGCGTTGTTTAACACGCTATAGCTTCTCACACGTTTGACATTTGGAGTAGCTGATTTAATGTTGCTATACACTGCATCTTGGGTATTTTTGATACCTTTTTCGCTTAAGCCTTCAAGTTTATGATCGACTTCGACGATGATGCTCGCGTCTCTTTCTGGTAAAGCAGTTAATTGGGATGCAACGACACCACTAGTAGCGATAATCATTGCGGCAGAAGCGCCGAATAATAATCCCAGTTTTTTCATAGTTTTACCTCCTTAATGTGTATATACGCACAAAATGTATATGTTTAATCGTATTACTCTCGCACGCATATGTAAAGTTTTTTTATACAAAAAATAGCATGCCTAATTACCCATATTGATATAAAAAATCAGCACTTAAATGCTGACTCTATATATGATTTCTAAAACAATAATTGAAATTGATAACAGTAATCCCGCGACAATAACAGCGAGGAAGTTATATGATGAGCTATTTCTTTTCTTAATTTTCTCCTGACGGTAATCTTGATATTTTCCATCTTTTCGAGGTTCTTTTGCAAATAACATACTGCCTAATTGTTTAAAGCCAAACGCAAATGTATCAAAGGCTCCTAAATGATGAACAAAAAGGAGCAACCCAAAAAACAAAATTAATATTGAGGCAAGAGCCGCGCCATCAACAGCAGCGACAATATTTTTGCCTCTTAAAAAGAACATCAAGCAAAAAATCGCACCACCAATAACAAGAGAAATTATCAAGGTGATAAGATTAATTTTCCAATATTTTTTAACTTGTTCAATTGCTCTTTTCATTAACACTTACCATCTCACTTCGTAAATTTCATTTACGAGTTTTAGCACTTCTTCTGATGGTTGTTCAAATTTTTCAAACATCATTTCAATGATATTTTCCGGTACACGACATTCTTCTGGACGGCATCCATTGAAGAGTTTAGATCTCTCTAATGTTGATGGGAACATCACAAGGATTTTATAGTCAAATTCTGGTGTAGAAGAAAGATATTTTAGTCTCACTGCATTAGTGTCATTAACCGCATCTAAGATGACTGTGACATCATCAATTTTGCCGTATTCATGGATGCGTCTATCAAAAGTCTCCCAAACTTGTGTTTGTTTGGAACGGTCATGATAATTACCTGCAGTGAGTTCCATTCTAATCTCATCACTATTGATGATATAGACGTTCTCATGTGTTCTTTGATATTCCTTAGCCCAAGTAGTTTTTCCTGAGGCAGGAAATGCGCTTAACATAATGAGTTTTTTCATATTTGTCTCCTTTAGTTTCCAATCTTCAAAGGGGTACGAGATTATTGTAAAGGCATTAGGTTATTTTTCAAGTTTATTTATAAAAAGAACTTTGTTTGTCACTGTTGTTTTAAATTAATAAGTGGGGGAAATATAAATGAGTTCGTTTAAAGATTTAAGAATAGCAGACAACTTTTATCAAACTAGTGCATTTTTCCCAATGCCCACTATTTTGATATCCACATTAAATGAAGAAGGTAACACAACCTTAGGTGCTTATTCTCTTTGTTTTCCATATTGCATCGCTGATAAATCATGCTAAGCAACAAGGTTGGGATGTAATCAATAAAGTAAGAATGAAAGAAATAACATGTTAAGACTATATTAAAAGGACTAGCAATAACTAGTCCTTTGTTTTTTTGGTACTCCAACATGAGGTGTACCCCAAATCCTGGGCACAGGAGGAGTGGTATTTTTCATGTTGAAGAGTTTTTTCTTTTATGAAACTGAACTATTAATTATGGTTCTGGTGTTTCACTTGGTGGAACGATAATAACTTGGTAATTTCCAGAATAATTACCGCTACCATCGTCAATCAAAAGAATATCAACTTCATAACCTTCGTCGTTATAGAAGCAAGCAAAATAACCTTCTTGTGCAATAATGCCACTATCATCTTCTTCTGTACCGGCTTCAAAGCCAAGCGCAGTAGCGCTAAGTAGTTTATCAGCAATATAATAATCCATTATTGCTTTGCCATACTGAGAAATTGAATATGTGTCTGAGAAAGCAAATCTTCCCGTGCCAACATAATAAGTATCATCAACTAATGTTACGTTAATGCCAAAGGCAGCAGCAATTGCGTTAACCATTTCTGGTTTAGAAGAATCGTTTAAGCCAAAAGTGATTAATAATGCTGGGGAAGCACCATAATAGGTTGAAGCAACAACTTCAACAAATCCATCTTCAGAGAATAATAAAATTGTATATTCTTTGGCATCGCCGTTATCGGTTAAAGCATAGAAACCGAGAGTCTCATCAGATAATATTAAGCTTGCGATATAAGAAGCAAATTCTGGAATTGTGGTTTCTTCAGGAATAGTAATGTAATTGCCATATTCATATGCTTGATCATCAGAATCCCAAGTTAATGTAAAGCTAGCTGCGGCAAATTTAGCTAAAACAGCATCAATCCAATCACTATGTGGTGCTGGATCGTAATGGTAAATAGCAATTTGCACAGTTGAACCATAAGCAAGGAATTCAACCCTAGTATCATCGTTAGCATATTCAACACGTTTGCCTTGTACACCACCTGACATTGTAACATCTTCAACTTCGTAAAGAGCTTCAAATTCTAATGTTGTATCAGCTTCTAATAAATTGGTATAGGCCGCTAAAGCCTCTGCTAATGTAACACCTTCACCAATTGGTAATTGAGCCCAAACGTATTCAGAGGTTGTTAGTGTAGCGGCTGTGTAGTTAAATTCACCTTCATCAACACCCAAAACTGCAGCAACAGCGGCAAATTTAGCTGGGACTGGTACATATTCTTCTACAGTGATTTCAACACCATATGTTGTAACTGCCTCATCACCTTCGCCTTCAGTATAAGAGTATGCATAAATATAAACTCTGGCGCCTAAAACTTCAGAATCAAATTTACCATAGACAACTGTGTCTTTTGTTTTTGTTTCGCCTCTCTTGACGAATTCAGCAGTTGTATCTGCTAATAAAATGTCTGCGTAATTTGTAAATAATGTAGTGAGTGTTTCACCTTCGCCCAATTCTACTTCAAAATCGTATACATAATCGCCTTCTCTAGTATTTAATTCAAATTGATATTTTGAACGATTGAAAATTTCAGCAACGCTTGCAACATAATCAGGGATTGCGGCTTGTTTACTGAATTCTAAAACAAATTCACCTTCATCAAAATAACCATCAATTCTTAATTTACCATCTGGAGAAACAGCAGTATATACTTCGCCATCTTCTGTAAAAACTTCCCATTCATTTGTTGATAACGCTGATAAGTATGCTTCAGCATAATCTTCGTCAGCACCATAAACTGTGATTGGAATGTACTTATAATAATAAGCATATTGTGGGGCCAAAGAAATATCATCTTTAGAGAATCTGACGCCGGCTGGTAAATCTGGAATGTCAACTTCAATATCAAAAGCGGTGTTGATAATGGTTTCTAAATTACTGTCTGCCCAGCTATATAAGAATGGATCTTTTAATATTAAAGCAAAGTTACCAGAACCACCCCATCTACCAGTTGTTAAATTGAGGGCACCAAATTTTGCATCAACATAACGATCGTTGTCTTCAACTTTAACTTTTAATTGTGCTTCAAAATACCAAGTAGTGACTCCATCTTCAATAATGGTCCATTCAGCATCATCAAACACTGATAGAACATCTTCGCATTCTTCTAGAGTGTATTGATCATTGGCAGCAATTTGACCACCAATAGCAATGACTTGATCATCTTGGTCTTGCCATTGTAAATCATCTAAACCTAAATCGTAGGAATAGAAGAATGGAACTGTTGCACCATAGATGTTAGCTTCAAATAAAGCTTTAACTTCTGCTGACCAATCTGTTGGAGCAGCAACTGTAATTGTGAAGTTTTCTGTTAAACCATTGTATGTAACTGTAACTTGTTTGGAGCCAGAAGCTTTCATATCAAGTTCAGCAGCATTTGTTGTATAGGCTGTATCAGGAACAACTTCGGTAGTATTGTCGTTATAATGGGCGGTCACAACTAAACCTGTGAGATCAATTTCTTCACCGGCATTATAGGCTGTTTTTGTTGGGCCTTCTAATGAGATGCTAGAAAGAGCTCTGATTAAACCCCATTGGGCGACTAATTGAACGTCAGCGGCAACTTCAATTGCAGCGCCTGCTGCTAATGTTTCACCTTGACCATTTACTTTCCAACCAGCAAATTCCTTGCCTTCTGGAGCGGTAAATGTACACGCTGGTAATGTGTATTGACCTTTGACGTCTGCAACATCGGTCATTGAACCAGTGCCACCATTAGCGTCAAAGCTAACTGTGAATTTTTGTTCAACGACTGGAGTGTTACCACCATCGTCAGTTTCATCACCACCGTTATTGAAAGAACATGCAGTAAGCATTGTAGTTAACGCTAACACAGTGAGTAATTTCTTAACTTTCATAGTTTTACCTCCATTAAAAAATTATGTATATTTTACACGCACAAAAAATATAATGTAAAGTTTTTTGCACACTCGCTTTTGTCTGCTAAAAGGATAATCAAATCATTTTTTTATTCAATTATCTAAAGATAAACAAATCGCATTTTTAAACAATTTACTAACAAATAAAAAAATATCCTAATTCAATATTTTTACCTACAAAATACCGAATAAGACAATCTTTACATTAAAATATAATTGCACTACTTTTTTTCTTTAATTCATCCGCTAACAAATATTCTTTATTAATAATCTTTTTTTCTACAGGCGAATAAAGCAAAGTGTTGATATTTTTACTTGATAACATCACGGAATTTTATCTTTTTATCTGCTAAAAATAGTAGTTTAAGCAACAAATTTGA
>CAJOLV010000006.1 GCA_905235515.1 uncultured Bacilli bacterium
AATTTGTTGCTTAAACTACTATTTTTAGCAGATAAAAAGATAAAATTCCGTGATGTTATCAAGTAAAAATATCAACACTTTGCTTTATTCGCCTGTTTTTTTATATTTTTACTTTTCTTCGTCGATTATCATCTGCACTCTAGTGGCGTGTCTGCCACCTTCAAAATCAGTCGATAAGAAGATATTTATTCTTCTTAACACATCATCTAATGACATGAATTTTTGGCCAAAAGCAATCATGTTTGCGTTGTTATGTTGTCTAGAAAGTGCCGAAACTTCATCATTATATCCAATTGCACACCTAACGCCTTTAACTTTATTAGCGGAAATCATGATTCCTTCTCCGCTAGTGCAGACAAGAATGCCAAAATCACATTGGCCACTTCCCACTAATTTTGCAGCAGCAATTCCAAATTGAGGATAATGACAAGAATTCTCATCATTGGTGCCTACATCAATCACTTCATATTTATCTTTTAAATATTTTTTAATAGCTTCTTTATAAGCAAAGCCACCATGATCACTACCAATTGCAATTTTAAGCATAGTTACCATCCTCCTTAATCATTATATATAAGAAACGCATTTTCCCATACATATCTTTAGATAATTTATAAGCACTGTTAGGAAAATATTGTTCGACTAAAGCGCATAATTCGTCTTCCATATCTTCGCCTATTTCAAAGGCCAATATAGCGTTCTTATTTAAGATTTTATCAACATCTTTAAAAATTCTTTCATAGAACAATGTTTTTGGTTCAGCAAGCAAAGCTTGGTGAGGTTCATATTTCCATACTTGTTCATCAATTGTAGAAGGGTCTCCAATATATGGGGGGTTACAAACTAAGACATCTAATTTAATTCCCTTTTCTATTAATGGTTCTAATAAATCACCTTGTAATGTTTCTATCGAAAGATTATGCATTTTAGAATTTGATTGAGCGACCTTTAAGCATTGCTCACTGATGTCTGTCGCGTACACTGTTGCTGATCTAAATAACTTCTTAAGATAGATTCCAATCACACCAGAACCAGTACATACATCTGCAATAGTTAATTTTGAAAAAGGTGGAAAAATTTTATCAATCATCACTTTAGTGCCAATTACTAATTCTTCAGTTTCTTGTCTTGGGATTAAAACACCTGGCTCAACATTAAAAGTTAAATCAATGAAATTTGCTTTTCTAATAACATATTGATATGGCTCGCCATTTCTTACTCTATCAATCAAACTTAAAAAGTTTTCATAATTATCTACTTCTCTATCAAAGTTTTTATAGAGTGTGAGGTTGCAATCAAAACCATTTATAAAACAAAGCATTGTATTTACAATGTTTCTATTTAAATATTTATTATTTTCTTTTAATAAAGAAAAGTATGTTTCTCTATTTGTTGGCATATTATCCCGCCATTTTGGTGGATTGATCATAGTGGATTAAAGCATCGATAACTTCATCTAAATCACCTTCGATAATGCGATCGAGCTTTTGAACAGTGAAACCAATGCGATGATCAGTGACACGATTTTGTGGATAGTTATATGTTCTAATCTTTTCAGATCTTTCACCTGTACCGACTTTAAGTTGTCTTTCCTTACCAATTTCTTCTTGTTGCTTTGCAAGTTTATCAGCGTACATCTTTGCTCTTAACATTTGCATAGCAATTTCTCTGTTTTGAATTTGTGATTTTTCAGTTTGGCAAGCAACCACTGTTCCTGTAGGAATGTGAGTAATTCTCACTGCGGATTCTGTCTTATTAACGTTTTGTCCACCTGCTCCTTGTGAATGATATGTGTCAACTTGCAAATCATTAGGATTAATTTCAATATCAATTTCTTCGGCTTCTGGCATCACTAACACTGTTGCGGTAGATGTATGAATACGTCCACTGGCTTCAGTCTTAGGAACGCGTTGGACACGATGTGCACCACTTTCAAACTTCAATTTTGAATAGACGTTTTTTCCTGTAATTTTGAAAGAAACCATAGCAAAACCCCCGGCTTCTGATGGGTTTTCGTCTAACATTTTAATTTTCCAGCCTTGGGTTTCTGCATATCTGGTATACATGCGAAAGAGGTCTCCAGCAAAAATATTTGCTTCATCACCACCAACCGCTCCACGGATTTCAACAATGATGTTTTTATCATCAAGAGGGTCTTTTGGTAGAAGCATTTCTCTTAAATCTGCTTCTAATTTTTCTTGTTCGGCTTCAATTCGTTTGATTTCTTCTTTACCCATTTCAGATAATTCTGAATCAGAGTCTCTCGCCATTTCTTGCGCGCCAAGAATGTCTTCTTCGTTTTTTAAAAATTGTTTGAAAGTTTCAACTTGAGGTTCTAAATTGGATCTCTCTTTAGAGATTTCACGAAAATGCACCAAGTCTTTCATTAGATCAGGGCTTAATAATTCTTCATCAATTTCCGCTAAACGTTTTTGTGCAACAATTAAACGTTGTCTCATACTTTCTTCCATAAATAGAGCCTCACTTTCGCGTTTGATATTCTAACATATAAGTTCTAGAAGAAAAAGAAACAAAAGATTTTGCTTAATATTAATATTAATTCTTCATAGAAACTTGCACTTTGTGTATAATCTTGTTAGGTGGTGAGAAAATGGCTTACAAAGCATTGTATAGAACGTATCGTCCAAGTACATTTGATGAAGTTGCTGGCCAACAGCACATCGTCAGAACTATTAAAAACGCATTAACGACTAGAAAAATCGCTCATGCATATCTTTTTGCAGGTCCTAGAGGAACTGGTAAAACAACAATGGCTAAATTATTAGCCAAGGCTTTAAACTGTGAACAAGGAATTGGTTGCCAATGTAATCAATGTAAAAATTGTTTGGCAATTAATGAAGGAACACATCCTGATGTATTAGAAATTGACGCTGCTAGCAATAATGGTGT
Source organism: uncultured Bacilli bacterium (assembly GCA_905235515.1). Lineage (GTDB taxonomy): Bacteria > Bacillota_I > Bacilli_A > RFN20 > CAG-826 > CAJOLV01. The sequence continues at coordinate 2,911 of CAJOLV010000006.1, forward strand.
TGATGAAATCAGAGACCTTATTGATAGAGTCAAATATGGCACTATTTTAGGTAGATATAAAGTTTACATTATCGATGAAGTCCATATGATGACTGCTGGTGCTTTTAATGCTCTATTAAAAACACTAGAAGAGCCACCAGAACACATAGTGTTTGTTTTAGCAACAACCGAACCACATAAGATTCTTCCAACCATCTTGTCAAGATGCCAAAGATATGATTTCAGCAAAGTCTCAGACCACGATATTAAAGATAGAATTAGAACTGTTTTAAAATCTGAAAGTATTCAATTTAATGAAGAGGCTATTGATTTAATTGTCTCTTTAGCTGATGGCGGAATGCGTGATGCCTTAAGTATCTTAGACCAAGTTCTTGCATATTCCGGAGACCATCTCAATGTGGACGATATCTTAGATATGTTCGCTTTAGAATCCACAGAAGAAAAGATTGAACTCATCACTTCTATAACTCACGGTAATGTAGTCGATGTTTTAAATAGACTTAATGACTATGTTGCTAGAGGAACAGACATCAAAAGATTAACTAATGATTTATTAATGATTCTTAAAGATGTTCTTATCTTCCAAACATCCCTCAAGACAGATTTCTTTGAAGTGTTAAAAGATAGTGAAGCAAGAGAACTCGCTAAGATTATTGATGAGAAAAACACATTGTCGATGATTAACATTTTAATGGATACTTTGAAGGACTATAAGAACGTCACATCCATCGTACCTTTGTTTGAAGTGACATTATTAAAAATGACAACCTTGAATGCTCCTTCAAAACCTATTGAAAAACCAATAGAAAAGGTTGAAATCGCTGCAAAACCTCAACAAAAAGAAGAAAAGCCAGTGATTTCGCAGCCAAGTACAGTTTCCTTATTTGATACATTTGAAGAACCTAAAAAAGAAGTTGTTATTAGCAAAGATACACTTGTTTTAAAAGACACAAAAGGTGAAGAAGGATTCTTTGTTTCAGATGAACTAATGATTAATATCATGGTCACTAGTAAAAAAGATTTTAAAAACAAATACTTAGAAGACTGGAAAAAGATTAAGATGTACACCACTCATCCACAAATTGGTAATGCCGCGATGATGTTATTAGATAGTCATACATTAGTGGCCTCTAACAAAGTGCTTATTGTTGAATCACAATTACAAACATTAGCCGATAAAATTAATCGTTTTGAAAATCAAAAAGCATTACAAGATGTCATTTCCACTGTCTTTGGTATCAAACCATTTATCTATGCAGTTAGCAGAAACGAATCAGTGAGACTTCAAAAAGTCTATACCGATAAATTACAATTAGGAACCTTGCCAAAGAAAGATTCCATCACATTAGAATTTGAAGGAGAATAAAAGTTATGAATATGCAACAAATGATGGCGCAAGCACAAAGAATGCAACGCGAACTTCAAAAAGCTATGAAAGAACTCGAGGAAAAAGAGTTTACTTTTAGTAAAGGCGGAGCAGTTACAGTTAAAATGTATGGCTCAGGCCAAATCATTTCTGTCAACATTGATGAAGACGCCTTTGAAAAAGATAACAAAGAAATGATTGAAGATATGATTGCTATGGCGGTCAATGAAGGCTTAGAAACCATTGCCGATGAAAAAGAAGCAATCAACGAAAGAATCACAGGACAAAAAGGGTTTGGTTTTTAATGGAAAAACTCAAAGCTTTAGAAAGACTTGAAGAATCATTAAACAAACTCCCAAGCGTTGGCAAAAAAAGCGCTGAGAGATTGGCTTTTGCTATGCTTGATATGGACGATGATGATTTACAAGAATTTGCTGGAGCGGTTGCTGATTTAAAAGCATCAATCCACACTTGTCCAATATGTGGTAACCTTACCGAAGATGAGATTTGTTCTATTTGTTCTGATGATAGCAAAGACAAATCAACCATAATGGTTGTTTCTACACCTAAAGATGTTTTAGCGTTAGAAAAAGCAGAAGATTATAATGGCCTATATTATGTCTTAGGAGGCACAATTTCTCTATCTAAAGGCAAAGGGATTGAATCATTAAATATCGCTGGTTTAATGAAGAGATTAGAAAGTGGCGCTGTTAAAGAAGTAATTCTTGCTACAAACCCAACAGTGGACGGAGAAACCACTGCTTTATATCTTGCTAAAATCATTGAGCCATTAAATATCACTGTAAGTAGAATTGCCTATGGCCTTCCAATGGGAGGTAATCTTGATTACACAGACTCATTAACCATCAGCAAAGCCATTCAAGGAAGAAGAAAAATCTAAGGAGAAGCGATTATGTTTATTACTTTAGAAGGACCAGAAGGATCTGGAAAAACCACTGCTGTTGAAACAGCTGTTAAAAGATTACAAGAGCTTGGTTATGAAATCGTGAGAACTCGTGAACCAGGCGGAACACCAATCGCTGAACAAATTAGAAATGTTATTTTAGACAAAGCCAACACAGCGATGGATCCAAGAACCGAAGCATTACTTTATGCAGCCAGCAGAAGACAACATTTAGTGGAAAAAGTCTGGCCAGCAATTAAGGAAGGTAAGATTGTTATTTGCGATCGTTATTTAGATTCTTCTTTAGCCTATCAAGGCGGTGCAAGAGGTTTAGGCGTCGATAACATTTTAAATATTAACTTATTCGCTACCGAGAATACTTGGCCTGATTTAACATTATTGTTCGATTTAGATCCCAAAATCGGTTTAGAAAGAATCAACAAAAACGCTAATCGTGAAGTAAATAGATTAGACTTAGAAAAATTAGAATTCCACAATGCAGTAAGAAACACATTCTTACAATTAGCAAAGCGCTATCCGGAGAGATTTGTCATTATTGATGCAAGCAAATCACAAGAAGAAGTTGCTAAAGCAACTTTAGATGCCATTTTAAATAGACTATGCAAGTAGGTACTTACTTAAAAAAATATCAACCAATCATATATCAAACATTTGTAAATTCGTTTCAAGCAAAGCGCCTTTCTCATGCTTATTTAATATCAGGCAATCCTGGAACACCACTTTTAGAAGTTGCGAAATATTTTGCAAAAAGCATCCTTTGCGATGATCCAGATCCTTTAGCGTGTAATTCTTGCATTACTTGCCTACGTATAGATGATAATAACTACCCAGACTTCATTGTTATTGACGGCAGTAAAGGCACGATTAAAAAAGATGAGGTTAGTAATATCGAAACACAGTTTGAAAAAACCGCTTTTGAATCAAAAGGTATCATGATTTATATTCTCCACTTAGTGGAAAACATGACAGTTCAAGCAATTAATAGCATTTTGAAGTTTTTAGAAGAACCAGGCAATGAGATATATGCCTTTTTAACCACTAATAATGAAAACAGCATTCTTCCAACAATTATTTCTCGTTGCCAAGTATTAAGACTTAAGCAAATAGAAAGACAAGAAGTGATTGATAATGCGATTGAATTAGGCGTTGATCAAAAAGATGCTGAATTATTATCTTATTTTTATAATGATCCTGAACTAATTCAGGAATCTCTAGAAGATAACGATGACAAAGATACATATCTAGACGCTAAAAAAGCATTAGAGGAATTATTAGAACATTTAATTGAGGAAGATTATAGAGCGAGCATTTATTATGCTCAAACATATATAATTCCACAAATAAGAACACTTCCTGAGGCTAGATTCTTCTTTGACATGTTAGGGCAAGCATTCGAAGATATTTTGAATATTAAACATAACAAAGAGCCAATTCTAAAAAGTTATGATACAATACTACGCGAGTTATCACTTAAGCTTCCTCATATAGAAGAAAGCTTATTAGAAATATTAAAAGATAGAAACTTATTAAATCTTAACGTAAATATATCGTTATTACTTGATAACTTAATTCTTAAAATAATTAAGGAGGGATAACATGGTCGATTTAGACAGACAAACAAATTCAGAAACAATAGATAACACAATATATGAAGGCTTTGTGGGAGTAAAGTTTTACTCTGCCCCAAGAGCGTACTTTTTTGGTTATAAAGACATTAAATTAGAAATGGGCGATAGAGTTGTTGTTGAAACTAGCAAGGGGATAGAATTAGGTGAAATTGTAATCGCTCCAATTTCTATTGAAAAATATAAGAGTTCTATGGGGCTCAAGCCAATCATTAGAAAAGCCACTGATGTGGATAATAGAATGTATGAAATTAATGAAAAAGATGCCGGTTTTGCTCTAGATATTTGTAAAGTTGAAGCACAAAGGCTTAATTTAAACATGAATTTAATTTCATGCGAATACACATTAGATAAGAGCAAAGTTCTCTTCTCCTATGTCGCTGATGACAGGGTCGATTTTAGAGAATTATTAAAAGTTTTAGCGTCCAAACTTCACACTCGTATTGAGCTAAGACAAATTGGTCCAAGAGACAAAGCCAAAATGATTGGTGGTTTAGGTATCTGCGGTTTACCACTTTGTTGTTCAACATTCTTAAATGAATTCGATGGTATTTCTATCAACAGAGCCAAAAACCAAATGTTAGCCATTAATATCCCGAAGTTAAGCGGCCAATGTGGTAAACTTATCTGCTGTTTAAAATATGAAGATGACACATATACAGTTGAAAGATCTAAATATCCTGAATTAGGAAGTAAGGTTTTCTTGGATAATAACGAATATACAATCACATCAGTGAACATCATTTCTGGTGTCATCAAAATTGAAAACGCCGAAGATGTTAAATTCATGCCTTATGACGATTTAAAAAAGCAAGGCAAAGTAAGAAAAAACAAACCAAACGATGACAAAAGATAAAAGCTTCTCAAGCAAAAACAATCTTTTATATCTAGTAGCTACTCCCATTGGTAACTTAAATGAAGTTAGTGAGAGGTTTATTTCAGTCATTAAAGAAATGGACATTATTGCCGCAGAAGACACTAGAAATACTGGTTCTTTATTATCAAAACTAGGTATATCAAAAGACTTTTTCTCTTTAAGAGAACATAACGAGAATCAAGCATCAGAACACCTCATTAATTTAATTAAAGAAGGAAAGAAAGTTGCTTATATGTCTGATGCTGGATATCCAGGTATCAGTGATCCTGGTTATTTATTAGTGCAAAATGCATTAAAAGCCGGAATCAGAGTGTCAACAATCAGTGGTCCTTCTGCTTTTATCAACGCCTTAGTGGCGTCAGGTCTACCAACTAATCATTTTTATTTCCATGGTTTTTTACCTGCAAAGGAAGGAGAAGCTAAAAAGGAATTAGAAGAGCTAAAAGAAAAGAAAGAAACAATTATATTTTACGAGGCGCCTCATAGAATTATTAAAACACTAAACTTACTATTAAATGTCCTTGGTAATAGAAAAGCAGTCATCGCCCGTGAACTAACAAAAATTAATGAAGAATATATTAGAGGCGATTTGTCTGAATTAGTTGAACTAGATGAAACAACACTCAAAGGAGAGATGGTTGTTTTAATCGAAGGTAATAAAGAAATCAAAGATATTAGCGACAAAAAAATATTATCATTAGTAGGTTATTATAAGAAGCAAGGATTAAGCAACAAGGATTCAATAGAAGTAGTGGCAAAAGAGTTGCAAATTCCCAAAAATCGTATTAAAAAATTAGTATTATAATGTTTTAAATTCTACAAATAACAATCCAACTAAGTGGGTTGTTTTCTTTTTGTCTTTTTATAAACTTTTGTTGCTTGAAAAACATTGTTTTTCTTGCAAAGTGATATTTATATTTTTTAATATATAAAACGTGTTTTTTAAACACGAAGTATTATGAATATTAGAAATATCGCAATTATTGCTCACGTCGACCACGGCAAAACCACATTAGTAGATCAGTTGTTAAGAACTTCTGGCGCTTTTCGTGCTAATGAAGAAGTTGCTACTCGTGTTATGGATAGTAACGATATCGAACGTGAAAGAGGCATTACCATTTTAGCCAAAACAACATCTATCATTTATAAAGATACCAGGATCAACATTCTTGATACTCCTGGACACGCCGACTTTGGTGGTGAAGTGGAACGTATTATGAACATGGTTGATGGTTGTTTACTTTTAGTAGATGCTTTTGAAGGCACAATGCCACAGACCAGATTCGTTCTTAAAAAAGCTTTACAAGCTCATATTAAACCAATTGTTGTTATTAATAAAATTGATAGAGCAAATAGTGATATCAACAGAACATTAGACGAGGTTCTAGATTTATTTATTGAATTAGGCGCTCCTGATGAATTTTTAGAATTCCCAACAGTGTTTACATCTGCTTTGAAAGGCACCAGTTCATTAGATCCTGATCCAGCCACTCAAAAACAAGGTATGGAAGCAGTCTTAGATACAATTATTAAAGAAATTCATGAACCAAACGTTGATAAAAATGCACCACTACAACTTCAAATAGCTTTATTAGACTATAACGATTTTGTCGGAAGAATTGGTATTGGCACTATCAAAAATGGCAAAATTAATACTGATGATTTAGTAGCGGTTTCAAGATTAGATGGAACTGTTAAACAATTCAAAGTTATGAAATTGTTCGGCTATGAAAATGTTAAGCGTTTGGAAATTGACCACGCCGAAGCTGGAGATATTGTTGCAGTAGCAGGTTTAACCGATATCAACGTTGGTGAAACTATTAACCTGCCAAATCATATTGATCCACTACCATTAATTAGGTTAGACGAACCAACATTACAAATGACTTTTGGCACAAATACATCCCCGTTTGCAGGCAATGATGGCAAATTATTAACAGCGAGAAAAATTGAAGAAAGACTCTTTAGAGAAACTCAAAAAGATGTCGCTTTAAAAGTTGCACGTATTTCTAATAGTGAAACTTGGGTTGTATCTGGTCGTGGTGAACTCCATCTTTCAATATTAATTGAAAACATGAGACGTGAAGGCTTTGAATTAGAAGTTAGCAAACCACAAGTCATTATCAAAGAAATTGATGGTCAAAAATGTGAACCATATGAAGATTTAACAATTGACGTCCCTAACGAATTTGTTGGTGATGTAATGACTACTTTAGGTGAAAGAAATGCTGAGCTCATTAATATGGATGTGAAAGAATCAGTTACAATTCTGCAGTATGTCATTCCATCTCGTGGTTTATTGGGCTATATGACCGCTTTTATGACCTTAACTAAAGGTTATGGAATTATCTCTCATGTGTATAAAGAATATCGCCCAATGACGACAAGTGCGATTGGTGAAAGAACAATAGGTGTTCTTGTCGCCACAGAAGCTGGTATGGCCACACCTTATGCGATTGAGCATGTAGAGGAAAGAGGCATTATGTTTATTGAACCAGGGACTCAAATCTATGAAGGTATGATTGTTGGTGAAAATAAATACGCTATGGATTTAGCGGTTAATGTTGTTTTAAAGAAAAATCTCACTAATGTGAGAAGTTCTACAAAAGACAACACAGTTGTTCTTAAAACCCCAAGAAGAATGTCATTAGAAGCTTGTTTAGACTATATCAATACTGATGAATTAGTTGAAATCACTCCTACAACATATCGTATGAGAAAGAAAATTCTTAATACAGTTGATCGTAAAAAATATGACGCTCACGTAAAAGCTGAGCTTAAAGAAAAAGACTTATAGAGTCTTTTTTTCTTGTTTAAAATAATATAATGATTGTATCTTTATCTACTGTTAGATAACTATTTTTTCTTGCTTTTATTGACTGTCTTATGTTGGACATTGTTTTCATTAAATAATGCTTCAAATTCTTTTGGCATTGGAGAGGTAAATTTCATATTCTTACCTGTAATTGGGTGCTTTAATTCTAGGCAATAAGCATGTAAGCCCAATCTTTTTAAAGGATTTGATGGGTTTCCATATTTATCATCGCCTATTACATTGTGTCCAAGATCGCCCATATGAACACGTATTTGATTCTTTCTCCCTGAATCAATATTAACATCTAGCAATGAATATTTATCATTCTCTTTTATTACTTTGTAATGAGTAACTGAGAATTGTCCATTTTTATCTTTTGATGAATACATCAAATTTTGAGCGTTTTTCTTTAAATAGGATTTAACAGTTCCTTGTTTTTCTTTCATTTGCCCTTCAACAATCGCGTAATATCCACGCTTAGATACAATGTCATTCCAATTATCTTGAAGGGCTTTTTGAATGTCTGGATTCTTAGCCACCATTAAAACACCTGAAGTATCTTCATCAAGTCTATGCACAACAAAGATTCTGTTGTGTTTATCTTTTTGTTGAACATAATCAGACAACATACGATATGCTGTAGAACTTTTTTCCTTATCAGAAGCAATTGAAAGAAGTCCGCTTGGCTTATTGATAACTATTATTTCGTTGTCCTCATAAATGATTGGTAAATTACTTCTTGTTTTCTTTTTAATTGGTTCTTTTGAAATTATTACTGTGTCACCAGGATATAATTTGAAATCAAATTGAGTTATTGGTGCGCCATCAACAGATACTCTTTTGGAGGTCAAAACCGATTTAACAGAATTACGTGATTGCCCTTTGAGCACCTCAAATAAAAAATCTAGCAATTCACATTGTTTATTAACAGGGAATTCCCTAATACGATTGAATTCTTTATTTTTATGTTGAAAACGTGGTTTGTTCTTATTCATATATCTTTCTAATCACCATTTCAGCAAATGCTTTTGCAACATTTAAACCAGTTGTTTTTTCAAACTCTTCAAAGAAAGCGTTAGAATTAATTTCACACAACACAATCTCGCCATTTTCATCGTCCAATAGGTCAATTCCAGCATACTCAATATCTAATTTTTCTGCAATTTTCGTCGCAAAACTCAAATATTTTTCTGGATTTTGCAATTTTTCACTTCCCGCAGTGGTGCCAAAGTTGCTTCTGAAATCGCCATGGTTTTTACGTATAAAAGCACCAAAAACTTTGCCATCAATGACAATAACTCTTATCGAATGACCACTTGATGCTGCCATATATTTTTGAAATAAAACTGGGAAATGGCAAATGTCTTTATATAGAGAAATAAGTTCTTCTTTGTTTTTAACTAGGAAAACTCCTTCGCCTAATGATCCATATACTTTTTTAACAACAATCGGGAAGCCAAGTTTATTGCTTATTTCATTTAAGAATTCAATATGAGGTTCTTCAATTGATGTATATACTAATGGTCCAGCGTATGTATCGGGCATTCTAATTCCTTTATTGGAACAAGTGATAAAAGTTAACATCTTGTCATCGCACATTTTAATAAAATCTGCCCTGTTAAAAAGACGTTTGCCAGACTTCTCTAATAATCTTGCTAAATATTGGTCTTTATCTAAATAGATAACAAAATCGCATTTTGGAATATTCAAGACAATATTATTATTCTCAATTCTCGCTAAAGTTCCATCGTTTTTCCTGACTTCAAGTTCCACACCAAGTTCAAAAAACTCTTTTTGGAATCTTTGAATTTTATATTCATTGTGTCTTATTTCTTGGTTTGTAATTATTAATCCACGCATACTTTTACTAACATTACAACTTACTAATTTGATTGTAAACATCGTTATTAATCAAAGATATATTGTTTAATCTTTTCTAACACTAAAGCTAAATTTCCATCTTCTGGGCATTGAATTGATAAAGCTTCTCCTAAATCATCAATAATGAAAGTAATTTGTCCAAACGCCCCATCGGCGCGATAGCTATCATAATAACGGACTTTCCAAAATTGATATGTGTAACCATATCCTAGCCATGTATCTTCTGGTAAATTGACTTTTAACTTGCGACATTCTTTAACATAATCTGGGTCAATTAATTGTTTTCCGTGCCACTTTCCACTATTTAAAAATAATCTGCCCAATTTGTTCATGTCTTTAATGTCTAAGCGCAAACCAGAAGCACCCAAACAATTTCCATACATATCTATTTCCCAAGCTGGTGAATTGATTCTTAATGGTTTAAACAATTTATTGTTTGTCAAAGTATAAAAGTTTGTTTTATAAGCGCCTTCTATAACTTTTGTTAATAAAAATGTGTCACCATTTGAATAATGGAAGTGAGTTCCTGGTTCATATTTCAAAGAGTGTGATAAAACGTATGAGGTAAAACCATTAGGAATACCTTTTATTCTTTCGTTGCTCATTAGTATGGATTGGCCAAAACCTGATTTCATTGTTAATAAGTCTTCAACTTTAATATCATAAAGTCTTTTATAATCTTCCTCACTTAACTCATCTTTCATATAATCAACAAGTCTATCTTGAAGAGTAATTTTCTTTTCTAATAGGGCCACACCAATCATTGCGGAAACAAAGCTTTTGGAGTGCGAATAAATATTTCTTTTCTTTTTTTCAACAAAGTGATGCTCAATCAATACCTTATCGACATTGGATAAAAGAATAGCCTCAATTGGTAATTTTTCTTTTTTTGCTACTTTTATAAATTCTTTAACTTTGTTAAGCATACTAATTGTTCCCATTACTTTTATTAAACAAAAAAAGATCGTGAATTTAAATCACAATCTTTCTTTTTTATTGAATTATTAAAGTGATGAGTAATCAAGTGATGGGGCAACATCACAACCATCAAACACTTTAATGGTGTCACAATAACCAAATACTGCGAAGACACCTGGGCCGCATGTTGTGCCAACAATAGGGCCAATCCATCTAATACGAACTTCGATATCTTTGATTTCTTCTAGTAATCTAGCTTTCATCTTTTCCGCTCTTTCTTGAGCCATGCCTTGTCCGATGTAGACGATATTGCACTTATCTTTTAATAATCTTTCTTTTAAACCTTTAACTAATTCATTATCAGCGTTCTTTGTGCCTGTAACGGTGCCTAATGTGTAATTGTTACCATGAGCATCAGAGATGAAGATTGGTTTTTTATGGAACAAGTTACCCATAACAGCCTTGCTGGCTTTAATTCTTCCAGCTTCCTTTAAATAACTTAATGTTTCCACTGTTGCTAATTGAAGAATATTATTTCTAATGCTTTCGGTGTATTTTGCAACTTCTTCAATGCTTGCGCCTTCTTTTTGTTTTAAGGCGGCGTTAATAACAACCAAACCCTCGGTAAGAGAACCACACAAGGAGTCAACGCCAATGATTTTGCGTTCTGGGAATTTTGCTAATAATTCTTGTTTTGCTAATTCAAAGATATTGATTGAACCAGATAAAGCAGAAGAACACGCGATGTACAAAACATCGATTCCTTTTTCTAAGTAAGGTGTAAAACGATCAATGAATTCTGTTAGTGGAACTTGTGTAGTTTTAATGTGTTTTCCGGCTTCTAGCCAACCATAGAATTCTTCTGGTTTATAAACAACCCAGTCTAAGTCTGCTGGCATTTCTTCACCATCAACAACAATGTGCATTTGGACGTATTCAACGTCAAATTCTTTACGGTCTTCTAAGCATAAATCACTACATGAATCTGTAAAAATTTGAAACTTTGCCATATTTAATCCTCCGACAAAAATAATCTTAATTAATTAAAAAATAAAAAAATAGTGAAACTTCACTACTTTCCTTTACACGTGTAAAGTCTTTTAATTATGCACCATCTATGTGGGTGTCACATATTGGTTGTCTTTTCTTACGGCGGTTCTCATATTCTCTTTCATTGAGCATATCGATATCTTCGCCAGTTCTATATCTATTACGTTTACGACGTGGTCTATTTGGTGAACTTGTCATTGTACTTTTTGATTTCTTTATAAATATCTTTAGCGTGTGGATACAATCTTACATAGGCTTTTTTGTATAAGAAATTGTATTGTTTATGAGCTTCAGGATTTGGTTGGAATGTTTGCGTTTTATGAGACATTGATTTTAACGCGACGTCAATAGATTCAAATCTACCCAAAGCACAGAAAACCGCAATTGCAGCGCCCAAAGATGTAGTTTCAAAAGTTTGAACACGAGAAACTGGCTTACCAAAAATATCCGCTGTAATTTGGCAAATTGCATCACTTTGTGATCCACCACCAGAAATCATAATTCTTCTCACTTTATTGTGTTGAGATTTTTCAATACCTTCTAAACCTTCTCTCAAAGCGTAAGCAATGCCTTCAATAATAGCTCTATAGAGGTGATATTTAGTGTGGACATCACTAAAACCAACAATTGCACCTTTTGATAAAGGTCTTCTTAAACCTGGTCCCCAATATGGTTGTAAAACAAGTCCATCACTACCAGGAGGAATTTCACCAAGTTTTTTGTTTGCTAATTCTTCTAAAGATAAAGCAGTTATTTTGGCTTCATCAATTAATTCAGAGGCAAATTCCTTTGTAAACCAAGTTAGCATCCAATATCCACGATAGATTTGAACTTCCATATTGTATAAGCCAGGAACAGCAGCTGGATAGGCGGGTAAGAATGGTTCTGGTTCAAAGAATTTAGAGTTTGTGACTTCCACTGTTGAAGCAGTTCCATAAGAAATAGCAGCAGTATTAGGGTTCAAAGCGCCTAAACCAATGGTTTCACAAGCTTTATCGGAGCCCGACGCAAATAAAGGAATGTCCCTAGGTAAACCAACTTCATCAGCAAACTCGTTACAAATAGTGCCCATTTTCTCGCCAGGCAATTTTAATTTACACAGCATTGATGATGGAATCCCATAAACATTTTTAAGTGCTTTTTCACTGTACCATTTTCTCTTTTTGAAATTAATTGGATAGTGACCAGTGACTGAAGAGGCAGAATCCACTAATTGGCCAGTTATTTTATAGGTTAAGTAACCAGAAATATTTACGTACTTATAAGTCTTCGCCCAAATCTCTGGTTCATTTTCTTTAATCCATTGCGCCATAGTTCTTTTTCTATTTAAAACAATGGTGTCTTTCATACCTACTAAATTAAACAAAATCCTATGTAAAAGTGGCAGTTTTTCCCTTGCTTCTGCATTTCTTTGATCTAACCATAATATACATTTTCTTAATGGTTTTAAGTCCTTATCTAGTTGTACTGATGAGTCTCTAAAAGTGGTGATTGTTGCACCGACTATATATTGCAATTTATCCTTATGTTGAGAGGTTAACTTTTTCATCCCCTCCACTAAAACATCATAGTAATAATCAGCATCTTGCTCGGCGTAGCCTTTACACTCCGAAATATAGACAGGATTATATGGCGTTTTAACAATTGCCACCGTTTCACCTTTCTTATTAAATAAAGCAACTCTAGCTGATTGAGTTCCAAAATCGATAGTAAGGGCTAATTCTTCCATTTCTAATTTATTATACCAAATTAGTTTTTTTATGACCTTATCTTTATAAATAAATATGAAAAAATGCACAAAAACAGGGGTAGGTACACAAATAATGCCCATTTTTGTTAATTTTTATAGCATGTAGCGCGTACTCGTGATATATTTTAATACGTTGGTGTACGCAACAATGTTGCTACACAAATTAGCCTATTAGGAGGAATTATATGGCTGAAAAAAGATACGTTTACGCCTTTGAAGAAGCTTACGGCTTAGGTAAGGAACTCTTAGGTGGTAAAGGTGCTGGTTTAGCGGAAATGACACATATTGGTGTCCCAGTTCCACAAGGTTTTACAATTACAACTGAAGCCTGCACACTTTATTATGACAGTGGAAAGAAAATCCCAGAATATGTTGAAAAAGCAATTTTCAACGCTGTTGCCGACATCGAAAAGAAATCCGGCAAGAAATTCGGTGGAGATAAGAATCCATTATTAGTCTCTGTTCGTTCCGGCGCTCGTGTGAGTATGCCTGGTATGATGGACACAATTTTAAACTTAGGTTTAAATGACACATCCTGTGCTGCTATCGCAAAAGAAACAGGAAATGAAAGATTTGCATTAGACTCCTTCCGTCGTTTCATCTTAATGTTCACAAACATCGCAAAAGGACACCCAAGAACCGACATGGACAAAATGCTTGACGATCTCAAAAAATCACGTGGTTACAAACTTGATACAGAAGTTACCGCTGATGAGTTAAGAGAATTAGTCAAAAAATACAAAGCATATTACAAGAAAACATTTGGCGAAGAATTCCCAAGTGATCCAAAAGTTCAATTAATGGAAGCTGTCGCAGCTGTCTTCAGAAGCTGGGACAACCCACGTGCTAACGTTTTCCGTCAAATGTATGGTATTCCATACAGTTGGGGAACCGCAGTTAACGTTCAATCCATGGTTTTCGGTAACAAAGGTGAAACATCCGGTACAGGCGTTGCTTTCTCACGTGACCCAGGTACAGGTGAAAAGAAAATCTCTGCTGAATACTTACCAAATGCTCAAGGTGAAGACGTCGTTGCAGGTATCCGTACTCCTCTTCATATTGAAGAACTCAGAGCTCGTATGCCAGAAGTCTATAAACAATTCGAAGAAACCATTAAGAAGATGGAAGCCCATTACAAAGATATGCAAGATATGGAATTCACCGTTGAAGACGGTAAATTATACTTCTTACAAACCCGTAATGGTAAAAGAACACCAGCCGCTGCATTAAAAATCGCATGCGACTTAGTCGACGAAGGTGTTATCGATGAAAAAGAAGCTGTCCTCCGTATGGATCCAGTCTCCTTTGACAAATTATTATTGCCAGGTTTTGATGCTGAAGCATTAAAACATGCTCAACCAATCGCTACAGGTTTAGCCGCTGGCCCAGGTGCTGGCACAGGCGCTATCGCATTTACAGCAGAAGAAGCACAAGCCCGTAAAGAAAAAGGTGAAAAAGTTGTTCTCTGCCGTGCCGAAACATCTCCAGAAGATATCGTTGGTATGGTTGCAGCTCAAGGTATCTTAACAATGCGTGGTGGTATGACAAGTCACGCCGCAGTCGTTGCTCGTGGTATGGGTAAATGCTGTGTTTGTGGTTGCTCTGCTGCTATTATTGATGAAGAAAAGAGAACACTTACCATTAATGGTAAAGTTTACACAGACAAAGATGTATTATCAATCGATGGTAGTACAGGTAAAGTCTATGAAGGTGAAATCAAAACAGTCAATCCAGATTTAACTTCCGGTTACTTCGGCAGATTAATGGGTTGGGTTGATCAATATCGTGACTTATTAGTCAGAACAAACGCTGATACTCCACGTGATGCTAAACAAGCACGTGAATTCGGTGCTCAAGGTATCGGTCTCTGCCGTACAGAACATATGTTCTTCGCCAAAGATAGAATCTTCTCTATGAGAAAAATGATTCTCGCTGACACAAAAGAAGAACGCGAAAAAGCATTAGCGGAAATCGAACCAATGCAACAATCAGACTTTGAAGCATTATTTGAAACAATGGATGGCTTCAATGTCAATGTTCGTTTATTAGACCCACCACTACATGAATTCTTACCACAAGAAGAAGAACTCATTGAAGAATTAGCAAAAGCTATTGGTAAAACAGTTGACCAAGTTAAAGATAGAATCGCTGAATTACACGAAGCTAACCCAATGATGGGTCACCGTGGTTGCCGTTTAGCGGTTACATATCCAGAAATCTGCGTTATGCAAACAACCGCTATTATCAAAGCCGCAATCAACGTTAGCAAGAAACTTAACAAAGTTATCGAACCAGAAATCATGGTTCCATTAGTACTTGAAGAAAGAGAACTCAAGTTCGTTAAAGACATCATCTGTGAAACAGCTGATAAACTCATCAAGAAAGCCCATATGGTCAGATCCATTAAATACCATGTTGGTACAATGATTGAAATTCCTCGTGCAGCTTTATTAGCAGACGAAATTGCTAAACACGCTGAATTCTTCTCATTTGGTACAAATGACTTAACACAAATGACCTTTGGTTTCTCCCGTGATGACGCTGCTAAATTCTTACCAGCTTATTACGATTCCAAGATATTTGAAGAAGATCCATTCAAGACATTGGATCAAAATGGTGTTGGTAAACTTGTTCAAATGGCAGTCAAAGCTGGCCGCAAGACAAGACGTAAATTACACGTTGGTGTTTGTGGTGAAACAGGCGGTGAAGCGAAGTCCATCGAATTCTACCACAAAGCTGGTTTAGACTATGTCTCCTGTTCACCATTCCGTGTTCCAGTCGCAAGATTAGCCGCTGCTCAAGCCGCCATCAAATTCCCAAGAAAGAAATAGTTTTCTTTGGATAATAAAATAACCAGAGCCTTCGGGTTCTGGTTTTATTTATCTTTGATAAATATTAAGAGTTAAAGTATGTAACGTAAGATTGGAAGAAATGGGCAAATGCGATAGCTTTAAAATCAATTGTGTCCTTAAGCGCCATTATATTATCAATTCCTGCAAATTTAGCATAAAAAGATAATATGGAATAATATTGTAGGGTTAATGTTTGAAAAGCGTAATTTAAACCATAAGCATTAATCCCAACACCAATCATATCGCTTAACAAAGCAGAGCAACTTACAACACTTACAACAAACTTATCATCATCGTTTTTATTCACATCAAAACGTAAATATTTTTGAAGGTGAACAAAAATTCCATCAAATTTGTTTTTATATTTTTGAATATAATCGTCTACTTTTTCTTGTGTATCAAACGGTTTAGAAACATCTAAAGTATATTTTTCATCAAAGACATAAGATTTATCGCGTGAGTCACAAAAAGAACTAAGTAAATTAACTATTATCGATTCCTCTTCATACTCTGGTAGGTCTTGACCAGTAAATTGTTTAAATTGTTCTTTATAATTTCTAATATCAAAGCGGATATCTTGGCCAAATCTCTTGAATCCCCATTGTGCTGATGGCATTGAAGTAATTGGGTCCACAACATTAACATAATTAAAAATGTGATTATATTTTGGATTAGAAGTCTCTGTTGATGTGCTTGTAAAAGGTGAGGCTAATGTATACGCAACAACCTCGTGACCTTTATCAATCATCTTTTTTGCCACTAGATTTGAGATGGCTCCGCCACGAGAATGACCAAAAATATAGATGATTTGCGGCGTTTTTCCTGATTTTACTTCAGAAAGATATTCTTCAATAAAAGACATTGTTCTATTAGCAGACACATCAAATCCCTTGTGATTTTCTTTATCTGTCCACTCTGGGTGTTCACCGGTCTTTTCGTAATAAGAAGCGCTATCATATCCAACATCTAAATTGGATTTCCAGCTGTTTTTAACACTGCTATCACGAATCGAACAGAAAATAACATTGTATTTCTTACCGTCTTTTTTAACAAAGTGGTGACCCATTTCAACATGGGTTACATCTGCATCTTCACCTTTGTTTTCTGTAGAGCGATTTCTCAGTTTTTCTAAACCAAAATGATTAAATAGAGCAAAATCGCCTGCAATGTTATTTGGGTTGGCTCCAGTAACAAGCACTTTAGAATTTAAACAAATGTTAGCGCTAAATAGCATAGCTATTTTGGCTTTATTGATATTAGGTTCATCTTCAATTGTTACAAAATCTTCAAGATTAAAAGTTACATTAAAAGGGCCTAATTCGCCACATCCTTCTATGCCCAAATCTTTTGTGTCAATTTTTATCTCTTTTTCAACATTAACATTGTCTGTATTGTCGCAAGCAACAGTTGAAAACAATAACGGGGTTACTAATAATAATGTTTTAACTATTTTTTTCATGTAAGAATAACGCAGCGGCTCCAATTTTCCCTGAATCATATCCTAACTTTGCCGGAACAACCTTAACAACAGGGCTTCTTGGAAAACCATATCTTTCCTTTGCTAAATAAGTGTTAATTCTATCAAATAAATAGTCACCTTCGTTGGCAATGCCACCAGAAAGAATAACTATGTTAGGTCTAAAAATATTGCAGTAATTAAGGATTCCTTCGGATAAGCAATAAATATATTGTTCAACTACTTCTAAGCCAGCTAAATCACCTTGTCTAGCCGCTTTAAAAGCAACGCGACCATCTATTTGTCCTTGTTCAGCAGAAATTCTATGCATTAATGATTCTGGGTGTTCATCCATCGCTTTTGTGGTATCAAAAACTAACGCTGTAGCAGAAGCATATCTTTCTAAACATCCTTTTCTTCCACAAGAACATTCACGCCCACCAAATTGAACGACTGTGTGACCTAATTCAGCTCCTTGTCCTAAATTGCCTTCATATAATTCACCATCGAGGACAATTCCACCACCAACTCCAGTGCCTAAAGTAAGCATAATAACATAGGGAATGCCCTTACCAGCGCCATATATTGCTTCACCATATGCAGCGCTGTTTGCGTCATTAGCAATTCTCACTGGATAAGGGAGTCTTTTCTTAAATATTTCTACAATTGGAAGATTCTCCCATTTAAGGTTGTTAGAGGATACAACAACGCCTTTTTCAACATCTATCAAACCAGGAATTCCAATACCAATTCCAATTATTTCATCGGCAATTCCTTGATCTTTTACGTAATTTTCTAGTAAATCAATTAGTTTTTCAATTGTGTCCTCGCCAGGTTCACCTTTAATTACAGGTAAAGAAAAAACATCTAACATTTTACCGTCATCATAGACAGCAGCGCCTTTAATTGATGTTCCACCAATATCAATTCCAATAGCAATCATGTTTGTTTTCCTTCTTTCCTAATGAATTATTTCAAAACTTTTGCCACTATGGTGTGGTATTTGTTTTCTAATTTCTTATTGGCCACTTTAAGTAACTTCTTGTCTCTTGTTAAGCCAAATACGGCACTACCAGAACCACTCATTAAAACTATCTTAAAACCAATTTCCTTTAATTCATCTTTTACAGTTTGAATCTCTGGAACCAATTCAATAGATGATTCTTCTAAAACGTTGAAAACTGAATTCGCTAATAATTCGTCATCACCTTTTTCTAATGCCTTAACAACGTTTTCAACGTTACCATGTGGATATTTATGTTTTTTATCTGCTGCAAAAAATACATTTTGTGTAGAACAACCTTTTTCTGGCTTAACTAAAAAAACATAGTAGTCGTTTTTAATATTGATTGGTTCAATAATTTCACCAATACCTTTGCACCTAGCTGGCTTGTTTTTAATAAAGAATGGAACGTCAGCGCCAATTTTTACGGCTGCGTTAATTAATTCATTTTCTGATATATTAATTTTTTTATATTGGGTAATTGCTTTTAAAGTAAATGCTGCATTAGATGATCCACCACCTAAACCAGCTTTCATTGGAATAACTTTGTGCAAATCGATTTTAAATTTAGTATTTAATTGATATTTATCCTCTAAATAATTGATAGCCTTGGTAACTGTATTATATTGAGAGTCACCGATAGTGAATTCATCTAAAGTAATATAATTATCGATTACTCGTGATGTTTCCTGAATCAATAGAGTGTCATGCAAAGAGATAGGCAACATAATTGTATCTAAAAGATGATATCCGTCCTCTCTGACACCAGTGATATCTAAACAAATATTAATCTTAGCAAAGCTTTGAACCACCAATTTTTTCATAGTTTATTCCTTCTTCAACATTGATTGTATCATTCAATGTTAATTTTGTAATAGATAGTTATTATAAATACGATATAGTTTCAAATAATCTAATGGGGAAATATCTTCTGGTCTAGCAGTAGGCAGAATGTTGCCTTGCTTTAATATATCAATGGTTTTTTCTTTGTTTTTCAAAACACCTAATAGATTATTGGAAATAGTTTTTCGACGATTTAAAAATAGTTTTTTAGTAAATAGATAAACTTGTTTAGCTTCTTCTAATTCACATTTGTTTTCAATATTAATTTCAAATACGGTGCTATCACATTTAGGAACAGGATAAAATGAACCAGCTTTTACTTGGAACAATTTTTTAGGCTCGCCTAACAGGTGTAACAACACTGAAGATGGTCCATATTCTTTTCCTTTAATGTCGGAAAAGTGTGGATAAGCATCAGTTTGAACCATCAAAACAATCTTAGTTGCTTTGCGAGCATTTAGTAAAAGATAAACAATTGTTTCACTAGTGATGTTATATGGAAGATTTCCAATTATCTTTTTATAACCACTCACATCATGACTTCTAATATCTTCTAAAACAATATTTATATTGTTTTGATAAACTAATTTGAGGAAGGCTATCATTCTTTCATCAATATCAACAACAGTAAGATTATTAGTTTGTTGAGTGATGAAATGAGTTAATGATCCAAGTCCAGGTCCAATCTCTAATACAGAATCATCTTTATCTAAATTGGCAGAAGAAACAATATGATTACAAACATCTGGTTCAACCAAAAAGTTTTGCCCGTAATCTTTGCTTGGCCGAGCGTTAGAATTATTGACGATTTCATAGATGTTTGAGCGATTAATTTCCATCTTTATATTCCTTTATTGCTTCGCACAATTGTTGCTCAGTAATTTGTAAAGTTTCAAGCCTTTTAAATAATGTTTTATTATTACATTTTCCTAGGTGAAATTTAGAAGCTATATATTGTCTTAGTTGTTTATTAGAAAGGGTGATTTTTAATGATTTTTCCCGCAAAACCTCGCTTTTTTTAATGTTTTTGTCAGTAAAGAACGGTTTAACAATTGATATTATTTCATCTTGTGCACACTCTGCGATGCCGTTTTTTAAACCTCTATTACATTTGTTGATTTCTACATTAAGATATGTCGCTTTTTGTAGTTTTGATTTAAGTTTTTCTTCTATGTTTCTTCCTGCTTTGTCTGGATCAACAAGAACAATAATTCTTTTGTATTTCAAAGCGGCGTTTAAATATTCAATTTCTTTTTGAGGTAATTCATAACCATTGGTCACGACATATTCACTTTCAATAAATGATGAAAGATAACTCACATCTTCTTTTCCTTCAACAACGACAATGGCATCTAAATAATATTTCATTCAAGACCAAATAATTTATTTGCGTTATTGTAAGTAACGTCAAGAATATGTTTTTTTGATAATCCTTTTAATCTAGTGACTTCATCAATGATAAGTACAATGTTTTTTGGTTCATTGACTGTGCCTCTCAATGGGTGTGGCGATAAATAAGGACAATCTGTTTCGACAAGTAATCGTTCCAAAGGAACTACTTCACAAACTTCTTTTGGTGTTTTAGCGTTTAAAAACGTTAACGGGCCATCTAATCCGATATATAAACCAAGATTTAAAACATCTTTCAATAATTCAACACTTCCGGAATAACAATGCATGACACCACTATATAAAGGCTTGTGTTCTTTAAGAATCGCCAAACAATCTAAAAATGCTTCTCTATTGTGAATGGAAATCGGTTTATGATGTTCGTTTGCGAATTCAATTTGTTTAATAAACCATTCTTTTTGTAATTCTCTTTTGGTTTGATCTTTAGTCCAATGATAATCAAGACCTATTTCACCCACCGCTACGACTTTTGGATGGTCTATGTATTTCATTGTTTCTTGGAAGTCTTCTTCGGTCGCATCAAATATGTTTTCCGGATGAAAACCAATTGCAGCGTATACACCTTCATATTGTTCTGCAAGCTTAATTGCAGTCAAACTAGAATCCTTATCCCAGCCAACAACAAGAAAACGATTTACACCTACTTTTCGTGCATTTTCAATGATTTCATCTACGTTTTGCAGTAGTTTTTCATCATTAAGATGACAATGTGTATCAAAAATCATATTATTTTCCAACACAGAATCTAGAGAAAATTTCTTTGCTTAAATCTGTTTGATTGGCCTCTCCAAGAATTTCTAAAATAGCGTTATATCCTTCCATTAATGATATGGAAATTAAGTCTACTGGAAAATCGTTAATCGCATCTTCTTTTGCTTTTAACAACGCATTATAGGTTTTAGCTAATAAACCAAGTTGTCTTGTGTTGTTTAAAGCTGGCTGTTTAAATGATTGCTCATCTAAACCTACTACACGATATATTTCATCCACTAATGGTTTGATATCTTTATTTAATGCAGATATTTGAATGCCATTAATTCCAGATAGTTTTAAGTCACTCTTGTTGTAAACAACAATTCTATTTGTTTCTTTTGTTATTTCTAATATTTCTTTATCTTCTTCTGTTAGCTTATTTGAGCCATCTAAAACAACAATAACAAGCTCTGCATCATTAATGCTCTTTTTTGCTCTTTCAACACCAATAGATTCAACTTTGTCATCTACATCTCTAATACCGGCGGTATCTAATAAATGCAAAACCACCCCATTAAGATTTACTTCGCCCTCAACAATATCTCTTGTTGTGCCAGCAATATCTGTAACAATGGCTTTATCCTCGCCTGTCAAAGCGTTTAATAAGGATGATTTACCAACATTTGGTTTACCAACTATTGAGACTTTAATACCATCTTTAATGATTTTGGCTTTATGACCATCAGAAATAAGCTTTTCAATACTTGGATTGATTTTATCAATCGATTCAATAATTTTTTCTTTATTTGCTACTTCTATATCTTCATATTCGGGAAAATCAATATTGACTTCAATCAACGCGATAAGATCCGCTAAAGCGGTTTTAATAGGGGTGACTAATTTACTAACTTCTCCTTTAAGAGATTGCATTGAAAGTTGCTTGCTTTCTTTTGTGGTAGCGTTAATAACATCGTTAATTGATTCGGCTTGAATTAAGTCGATTTTTCCATGCAAAAAGGCACGTGAAGAATATTCACCATTTGTAGCGTATCTTGCTCCATGTTTAATTAACATCTCAATAATTTGATTAGCAATGAGCATAGAGCCGTGGCAAATTATCTCTACTAAATCTTCACCAGTAAAACTCTTGGGGCCTTTATAAACCGCAACCACAACCTGGTCAATAACTTCGTTATCATTAATAATTTCACCAGTTAACAGTGTTCTTTTATCAATGCTTCTAATGTCTTTTGAAAAGCATTTTGAGACAACATCAAAGCAATCATCACCAGAAACTCTAATGATGGCTAATGCACTCTTAAGAGGCGGAGTAGCTAATGCGACAATTGTTTCAAACATACCTTTCAAAAAGCACCCTATAAAAGGGTGCATTAATAATTAGTCAATGTAAATGATTTGAACTTGACGATGTGTTCCTTCACCAGTACTCTCAGTACGGATGTGTGGCATACCAGAACAAGCGTTATGAATCATTCTTCTTTCATCAGCAGGCATTGCCTCAAATGTATAAGTGGTTTTTGTCTTTTGAACTTCGTGAGCGCACTTACGGGCAATTCTTCTAAGGCGGTTATATTTTTCATCTTTATAACCGTTAATATCTAAAAGAATTCTGAATCTCTTCTTAAAGTGGTTAGAAACTGCTAACTTTGTTAATTCATTAAGGGCTTGTAATGTTTTACCATTTTTACCGATTAAAACTGGGTTGTGGGTAGAGTCAATCGTAATACGGATAATATCGTTATCTAAAACAGTGTGTAAAGTGCTTTCGATACCAAGATTATCAATAACCTTTAAGACATAGTCTTCAGCAAATCTAACAATATCAGAGAGGTCATATACCTCAATGATTAATTTCTTCGCAAAAAGACCTTTTTTCTTATCGGAAACTGCATAAATTAATTCTTCAACAGCAACACCTTGTTCTTCTGCGGCAATTTGTAACGCTTCTTCAATGGTTTTTCCTGTATAAATCTTCATATCTTATCTTTCCTTTTTCTTGGCAGAAACACTTTCTCTGCTACTGCCATATTTCTCTTCTTTTGCTTTTTTAGCGGTGATGGCTTGCATGATTAAAGTTTGAGCGATTGAGAAGATCGCACCAAACAACCAATAAATACCCATACCAGAGGCGAGAGAGAAGCCCATAAAGATAATCATGGCTAACATAATATATGTGAACCATTTCATTCTGTTGTTGTTTTGTTGTTGCGCTGGGTTCTTACCTAACTTAACAGCATTCTTAGCTTTCTTCTTTTGAATCCATTGTGGGAGTAGCATAGCTACTGTTTGAGCGCCAGACATTAATAAGAATAAGCCTAAAGCAACTTCAGCAGCACCTGTTGACCAGGCCACTTTAGTGAATAACGCTGAAGAGATTGAATCGCTGAAACGTAACACGTTAAATAACGCGCCACTACTTAGGTAGGCGTTACCTTGCATGGCACCCCAAACGCAGATAAAGACAGGGAATTGCACAATCATTACAAGAAGAGAAGATAATGGATTAATCTTGTTCTTCTTATAAAGTTTTTGCATATCCTGCGCCATACGCTGCTTGTCATATTGATTTGTGTTCGCGTTAGGATATTTAGCCTGAATCTTTTGAATTTCAGGTTGTAATTCATTCATTTTCGCAGACGCCGAGGATTGTTTGATGGTAAGTACCATCATTAAACCCCTAATTAAGAATGTGACAACTAAAATTGATAATAATTGTGCCCATCCATTACTAACGCCAACTCCAAAGAAACCTTTGGTTAAAACATCGATTAAAGCACCAATTGGCCAAACGAGAAGGAATTCAAATAAGCCTTTCCAGTCTGTCCATTTTTTAGCTTGAATTTCAACAGCAGCACTTCTTGGACCGTATGACCCATAGTCACCAGTGTTGATTGTTAAACATGAACGTTGATTTGCAATTGCGCCATCTAAACTCTTTCTATAATAAAGATTGAGATAGTCGGTTGATGGCACTTCATCCACGCCAATATAGCCTTTTACTTCATCAATAAGTTTGTCATAATTTGTCCATAGGACTTGTTTTTCATTATATGAATCCTCAAATTTGAGATAACCATAAACATCTAAAATACCCTTATCTTCAGGTTTGGCATTTTTATCTGTGTAATCTCTGAGAACAGCGTCGGTTGTCAATTCGTTAGCGGCATTAGTGATATCTGATAATCCCCATTTTGTTTTAAGATCCGGATTAGCATATGCGTGTTCAATCGCGTGTCCTAATACAACGCTATCAAGAGTTGTTAAGAATTTGATGGTTGGTAACTTAACACCATCTTTAGCAGCAGCTTCATCAATAGTTTTGAAGGTACTGTTATATTCATAAATTTGCGCTCTTGCTTGTGTCACATCAGCGGAAAAACCCTTATAATTAACATTATTTAATGTTATTAGTGTCCCATTGACATACGCTTGTGCTTGTGTATCCGCACCTTCCGCACGATAATCAGTCACACCATAATCAAATGCATATAACATATGCGCTTTATCTGTGACACTACAGAATGATGCTGTACAACTAGATAAAACAACCGCTCCTAGTAAGAGTGAA
This sequence comes from uncultured Bacilli bacterium, assembly GCA_905235515.1. Classification (GTDB taxonomy): domain Bacteria; phylum Bacillota_I; class Bacilli_A; order RFN20; family CAG-826; genus CAJOLV01. The sequence goes on from CAJOLV010000006.1 coordinate 27,964, forward strand.
AAACCGCCTATTATGAGTCTTGTTTTTCTTTTCATTGTTTTATTCCTACCTGTGTATTTAATAAATTAAATAAGTGTTCCTTATTACTATTAAATGTTCCTTGCAAAAAAGGTGATCTAACAATAATAACTACATCAATTGAGGCTTCGTTATAATCCAAAATAGAATCACACATTGCTCTTAATTGACGTTTGATGCGGTTGCGAACCACTGCGTTTCCTAGCTTGCTTGATACAGATAGTCCTACACGTGAGTACCCGAGATTTGTTTGATACATATGGACTGTAAATTCGTTGCAGCGATACGCTTTACCTTTCTTAATCGTTACAAGAAAGTCATCAGATTTCTTAATTCGATTAAAGATTTTCATCTTACTCCTTATTAGGCAGTTAAAACTTTTCTACCTTTAGCTCTACGACGGGCTAAAACACGACGACCATTAGCGGACTTCATTCTGGCTCTAAAACCAGCTTTGTGTTGATGTTTGATTTTGCTTGGTTGATACGTTCTTTTCATTTTAATAAACCTCCATTTTACATAGCGTGTTTAATTGTATAGGCATTTATATATAAATGTCAATTTAATGTGCATACGCACAGGAAAATTGTGAATGAATTGTGAATAAAAATAATCAGTATCCACTTTTCCACATTGTTTTAAACTACACTTATTATATGAAAATATTTATTAATTATGACAAAGTCATATTAAGCAAAAGACTATTTAGTTATCAGTTTGAAAAATACACCAAAATTCACAATGTTAATAACTTTTCAACATAATTATCCACATTTAAAATTTGTGGAAAATGTGGAAAACTCACTTAATGGTTTTTGGGGGCAAAATCAGGCTGTGGAAAACCAAAAAACGCAAAAATTTTCCACCAAAAATATGTGGATTACTAGTATAATGTGAGCAATACAAATAAAGGATTTATTTATTATGATTAGTTCAATATCAGAAATGACCCAATTATGGGACAAGACATTAGGTAAAGTTGAAAAGAAGTTAGGTGAGAAACAAATATTTGATTCATTTTTCACTGGTAGTTACATTGATGAAATTAACGGTGATGTTATCGTGGTGGTAGTTAATTCCGCTTTAGCGGTAACCTTAATGAGTGGTAAATATTACAGTTTAATCGAAGAAACCATTAATGAAATCACTGGTAATAATTTCAAAGTTGAATTTATTCAAAAAGATTCATCAAAAAAACAACATAGAGTAGAAGTAGTCGAACAAAAAGAACAAAACTATTTCGCAGGATCAGTCGTAAAACCTAACTGTACCTTTGAAAGCTTTGTTGTTGGACAATCAAATAGAGAAGCATCACAAGCCGCTTTGTTAGTCGCAACAAATCCTGGTGAAATGTATAATCCTTTATTCATCTACTCAAATTCCGGTTTAGGAAAAACACATTTGCTTTACGCAATTGGTAACTATGTTTCAAAAATTAGTAAACCAGGCGCGAAAGTGTTATATGTTCAAGCATCTGATTTTGTTACAGAATACATCAATAGTGTTAAAGGAGAAGTTCACGCTGAAGATTTAAAAAAGTATATTTGTAGCTTTGATGTTTTGCTTTTAGACGATGTTCAAATGTTGTCAACAGCGGTTAAATCTCAAGACTTCTTTTTCTCTATTTATGAAAAGCTTTACAACGCCGGCAAACAAATCGCTATTACATCAGATAAACAACCATCTGAATTAGTAAACATGCAAGAACGCTTAGTAACAAGATTTAGCCATGGTTTGACGGTAAAAATCGAAGAACCAGACCAAAATACATGTGTTGAAATCTTAAGAAAAAAGATAATTGAAAAGGGTATTGATATCTCAAGAATTGATGAATCGGTATTATATTTTTTAGCCGATAAATTTTCTAAGAATATTCGTGAACTTGAAGGGGCGTTAAATAGGTTAACTTTTAGAATTCAAATGTTAGCCCAAAATGAACGTGTCACATTAGAAATTGCCGCCGAATCTGTCCAATCACTTTCTGGTGGTAAAGCTTTCGCAAACGAGCTCAGCGAGCAAAAAATTATTAATACAGTTGCTGACTATTATAGCCTTGCTCCAAGCCAATTAGTGGGCAAGATCAGAACTGGTCAGATTGCACTCGCAAGACATATCGCAATGTATTTAATTAGAAACACGCTCGATGTCCCACTAAAGAAAATTGGTGATATTTTTGGAGGCAAGGATCACACCACTGTGATGAACGCAATTCAAAAAGTGGATAAAGGGTTGAAAACTGATATGACATTAAAAGAAGCTGTAGATGAGCTTCAAAAACGTTTAAAACCATAAAAATTTATTGAAAATAAATACTAATGCTTAATTACTTGTGGTAGAATAAAAAAAGAAATGTGCAAATAAGGCATTAAAATAGAGTTATCCACATAATCCACATTGCTTATAATTATTATTAATATAATAAAGAAAGGAATTAAATATGAGATTTACCATCAGACGTGAAGAACTTCTTAAAGGATTAATGATTGCTTCTAGAGCGGTAGCAAGCAAGGTTGCAGTCCCTGTTTTAGCTAATTTAAAAGTGGAGTTGAACGAAAGAGGATTATTCATCACTGGTTCAAACTATGATTTAACCATTAGAACCTTTATTCCTTATAAACAAGATGAATTAGAAATCATTAGAAACTTTAAAGAAGGCGCTACATTAATTAATTCCAAAATTATTGTTGAAATTGCTAGAAAAATGGGTTGTGAAGAAATCACTTTAGATGTCATTGATTCCACTATTGCTACAATTTCTGGCGGTGGATCTGAATATAAACTAAATTGTATTAAACCTGAAGAATATCCAGATTTAGATTTAGATTCTTCTGGTACAAAACTTACATTGAGAAAAGATCAATTTGATGCAATTGTTGCTCAAACTTCATTTGCAGCATCAACAAAAGAACAACGTCCAATCTTAACAGCTATGAATTTAGAAGCTGCTAATGGTTTGTTAGTTGCAACCGCAACAGACTCTGCAAGATTAGCTCGTAAAGAAATTGAAATCGATAGAGGCATTGATTTTGTTGCTAATGTTCCAGCGAAAATGATGGTTGAAGTTGACCATTTAATGGAAGGTGTTGAAAGTGTTGATATCGCTTTTAGCGATAAAAAAGCTTTATTCTCATTAGGAAGAACAGTTATTGCTACTCGTTTAGTGGCGGGTGATTATCCAAATACAAGAGGAATTCTTCCACGTATTACCAATTATTCATTAGAAGTTAACGCTTCCGATTTATCTAAAGCTATTGAACGCGCAAACATTTTATCTATTGATAGAGAGAATGTTGTTGATTTAGCCATGAGTGAAGATGGAGTGGAGATTTCTGCTAAATCCAGTCAAGTTGGTTCCGCTGTTGAAAAGATTGAATTATTTAAGTTTGACGGACAACAACTCAAGATCTCCTTTAACTCCGAATTTGTCCTTGCTGCAGTTCGCGCTTTAGGTTCAGATGATGTCACATTCTTATTTGTCGGTGAGATGAAACCGTTTGTTGTAAAGAACAATGCTGACCCATCGGTTATTCAAATTGTGACACCTGTTAGAACATACTAAAATAGCCCATTCAAGGCCTATAAAATTTAAGGGAATATTTTATTCCCTTTTTTCTTTATATCGTGTATAATGAGCCTAAAGGAGTCTTTTGTGGGCAAAATTGAGATACAACTTAAGTCTGATCAGGAGTTCATCACACTTCAAGCATTGCTTCAAATCACTGATATCATCTCAACTGGAGGGATGGCAAAAGCGTACTTGATGGAAAATGAAGTTGTGGTAAATGGCGAGTTAGAAGACCGTCGAGGTCGCAAGCTCTACCCCGGAGATAAAGTTGAAGTTGAAGGTCGCACATTTGTGATAAAAACACCATGATTGTTAAGACCATCACACTCAAAGGATTCCGCAATCATGATTACTTGTCCTATGATTTTGCACCAGGATTAAATGTTCTCACTGGTCCTAATGGTGCTGGTAAAACTAATGTCATTGAATCTCTCTACTATTTATCCCTTGCGAGAAGTTTCAGATTAAATGATTCAGAAGGTTTAATTAAAAAAGGCAAGGAACACGCGGAAATATACGCTGAAGTATTGGAGGGAAAATTATTAAGAAAAATTAGGATTGTCATCACTCCTACTGGTCATCAAATATTTATTAACGGTAAAGCAGCCACTAAGGTTTCAGATCTCGCTAAAATCGTTAATGTTGTGTTATTTGAACCAAAAGATGTGTTGTTATTCCGTGGTTCACCAAGGGCAAGAAGGAACTTTTTAGACATTTCCCTATCTAAAAAGAGCCCATCTTACTTAGATTATATAACTCGTTATGAAAAGGTCTTAAAAGAGAGAAACGAGCTTCTAAAAGGGGAAAATGTTGATAAAACACTGCTTGAAACCACTACTGAAATGTTGGTCAAATTAAGCGGTCCAATTGTCGGTTATCGACAGATGTATGTCAAGGATATCAACGATATCCTTAATAAAATAACGCGCGCGCTCACGGGCGAAGAAAACAAAATTGAAGTCATCTACAAACCATTTGTTGAGAACTCAGTTAACTTCGAAAATGATGCGCTAGAAGCATTTAAAAGGGCAGAAGAAAGCGATTTAAAGAAAAAAGCAACATCTATTGGTGTTCATCGAGAAGACTTCTCAGTGAACCTAAATGGGCGTGATGTTGGTGAATTTGGCTCTCAAGGTGAGAATCGCTTAGCAGCATTGGCTCTCAAATTAAGTCCCTACTTCTTAATTGAAGATAAGGACAAGCGCCCAATCATAGCTTTAGATGATGTGATGTCTGAGTTAGATCAAAACCATCGTTTAAGGCTCATAGCATTTTTAAAAAAGTTTGAGCAAGTATTTATTACTGCAACTCGACTTGAGATTAATGGGGCAACCCATTATCAAATAAAAAAGAAGAAAAAGGAGGTCTTCTAAATGGAAGAAGAAAGAAAAGACGTTGTCGTTGAAAGCGCTTCCACTGAAACTACCACAGAAGTCAAACCAGAACCGGTAGTGAATGTCACAGTTTCCGAGATGAACAAAGAAGAAGTTCTACTCGAAAAAGCTGACGCTAAATACGACGCTGGCAACATTCAAGTTCTTGAAGGTCTTGAAGCTGTCAGAAAAAGACCAGGTATGTATATTGGTACTACATCATCCGCTGGTCTCCACCACCTTGTTTGGGAAATCGTTGATAACGCAATTGACGAAGCCTTAGCAGGTTACTGTACAGAAGTTTCTGTGACAATTAACACTGGAAACACCATCACTGTTGTTGACAATGGTCGTGGTATCCCTGTTGATGTGGTCAAAAAGAGTGGTTTAAGCGGTGTTGAAACAGTTTATACAGTTTTACACGCTGGTGGTAAATTCGGCGAAGGAGGCGGCTATAAAGTATCCGGTGGTTTACATGGTGTTGGTGCCTCTGTTGTTAATGCCTTATCTGAATGGTGTGAAGTTTATGTCAAAAAAGATGGTGGCATCTACTACATTAAATTCGTTAATGGTGGCAAAATCGTTGAACATTTAAAGAAAGTTGGTACTTGCAATCCTACAGAAAACGGTACAAAAGTTACATTTAAACCAGATCCAACAATCTTTACAGACACAACTGAATATAGTTATGACATCATTCGTGACAGAATGAGACAAGTTGCCTACTTAAATAGAGGCATCCGTATTATTGTTAAAGATGAAAGAGAAGGACATGAACCACGTAAAGAAGAATTCTGCTTCAAAGGTGGTATTAAAGAATACGTTTTGTTCATTAATCACAACAAAACCAAATTATTTGATGAAGTTTTATATTGTGAAGGTTCAGTCCCAATTACATTAGATAGTGGTTCAACAGCGCATGTTTACGCTGAAATCGCTATGCAATACGATGATGGTTATTCATCAAACATCTACTCATTCTGTAATAATGTCCATACCCATGAAGGTGGTATGCATGAAACAGGATTTAGAGATGCGATGAGACGTATTGTCAATAACTATGCAAGAGAATATAAATTCTTAAAAGATGGTGAAGATGATTTAACTTATGAAGATATCACTGAAGGTTTGACATGTGTTATCTCTGTAAAACATCCAAACCCACAATTTGAAGGTCAAACAAAGACCAAATTAGGTAACTCTGAAGTTCGTAAGATTGTTTCTAGTATCGTTGGCGAACAATTAAATAGATTCTTCTTAGAAGATCCAAAACTTGCTCGTACGATTATGGAAAAAATCGTTATGGCAGCGAACGCTCGTATGGCGGCTCGTAAAGCTAGAGAAGATATCCGTCGTAAAGGTGGTCTCGAGCTCAATACATTACCAGGCAAATTAGCAGATTGTTCCTCTAAGAATCCTGCTGAATGTGAGTTATACATCGTTGAAGGTAATTCCGCTGGTGGTTCCGCAAAGAATGGTCGTAATAGAGAAACACAAGCCATCCTACCACTTCGTGGTAAAATCTTAAACGTTGAAAAAGCACAAGCAAAACGTATTTTTGCTAATGCCGAAATTGGTAATATGATTACCGCTATCGGTGGTGGTATTGACCCAGAATTCGATGTGAGCAAAATTAGATACCATAAAATTGTTATCATGACCGATGCTGATGTTGATGGCAGTCACATCAGAATCTTATTATTAACTTTCTTCTACAGATTTATGCGTCCTTTAATTAACGAAGGATACATTTATATCGCACAACCTCCTCTATATAAAGTTGAATACCATGGTAAACAATATTATGCGTATTCCGATCCACAACTTGATAACATCAAGAAAAAACTAAACTTAAAACCAGGTTATCCATTCCAAAGATATAAAGGTCTTGGTGAAATGGACGCTGAACAATTATGGGAAACCACAATGGACCCAGTAAACAGAAGAATGCTTCGTGTCACATTAGAAGATGCGATTAAAGCAGAACAAATCTTTACAGACTTAATGGGTGACAACGTTGATCCACGTAAAGAATTCATTCATGAAAATGCTAAGTTCGTTAAGAACTTAGACATCTAATAGAAGGAGGACGAAACTATGTTATTCGAAGATGAAGAAAAAGTCGTTGAAGAAGCAGAACAAGAAACTGAAAACGAAGAAGAAACCATCGAACAAGAAGCAGAACTAGAAGCTGGTATTGTTGCTGGCTTAGAAGATGTTGACACAGTTCGTTTAGTCAAAGAATCCTTCTTAGATTATGCAATGAGTGTTATCGTCGCTCGTGCTATCCCTGATGTTAGAGATGGTATGAAGCCAGTCCATAGACGTATTGTTTACTCAATGAGTGAAACAGGCAATACACCAGACAAGCCATTTAAAAAATGCGCTCGTATCGTTGGTGACGTCATGGGAAAATATCACCCACATGGTGACTCTGCAATTTATGGTGCCTTAGTTAGATTAGGTCAACCATTATCCACAAGATACACTCTTGTTGAAGGTCATGGTAACTTTGGTAATCCATTAGATGGTGACGAAGCTGCTGCTTATCGTTACACTGAAGCAAGAATGTCTAAACTCGCCCTTGAAATGGTGAGAGATATTAATTGTAACGTAGTTGACTTTATGGATAATTACGATGGTGTTGATCAAGAACCAGTCGTTTTACCATCTAAATTTCCAAACTTATTAGTTAATGGTTCAAATGGTATTGCTGTTGGTATGGCCACAAATATGCCACCACACAACTTAAGAGAAGTTATTGATGGTGTTATCGCTTTAGCAAACAACAGAGACATTGATACAGAAGGATTAATGGAATATATCAAAGGTCCTGACTTCCCAACCGGTGGTATCGTTCTTGGCAAGGGCGGAATTAGAGATGCGTATGAAACAGGTACAGGTAGTATTGCTATCCGTAGTAAATGTCATATTGAAGACCGTTCCCAAGGTTTAAAGAGAATCGTTATTGATGAAGTTCCTTATGGTTTAAGAAAAGATATCCAAATTGAAAATTTGGCCAACCTAGTAAGAGACAAAGCATTAGAAGGAATTTCGGATATACGTGATGAATCTAATAAAGATGGTGTCCGCATTGTTATTGAAGTTAAACGTGAAACAATTCCAGAAGTTTTATTAAATCAAATTTTTAAATTAACACAATTCCAAACCAGCTTTGGTATCATCAACCTCTGCTTGGTCGATGGACAACCAAAAGTTTGTTCATTAAAGATGATGTTAGAGCAATATCTTGATTTCCAAATTGAAGTTATCGAAAGAAGAACCAAGTTCTTACTCGATAAAGATATGGCCAGAGATCATATTGTTATTGGTTTAATTAAATGTCATGACAATATCGATGATATCGTAGATATCATTAAAGATAGCGCCACTCCAGAAGAAGCCACTCAAAGATTAATGGCAAAATATGGTTTTACAGAAATCCAAGTCAACGCTATTTTAGCAATGAACTTAAGAAGATTAACAGGTATTGAAACCGAAAAATTAGAAGCTGAAAGAGCGCAATTGGAAAAGAATATTGCTGAATACAATAGTATCCTTTCTAGCAAAGCAAACGAAACCGAAGTAGTTATTAAAGAATTACTCGAAATCAAAGAAAAATTCGGTGATAACAGACGTACAGAAATCTCTAATGACGCTGCCACAATTGATGATGAATCGTTAATTCCTGAAGAAGAAATTGTTATCACATTATCACGTGGCGGATACGTGAAGAGATTAACTACAGATACGTTCCGTGCCCAAAACAGAGGCGGTCGCGGTGTGCGTGGTGCAGGCCTCAATGAAAATGACCATGTTGAGATGATGGTTTATGCAAAAACCCATACAGATATCCTCTTCTTTACTGATTTAGGTAAAGTTTATCGTATTCGTGGATATCAAATTCCAGAAGGCCAAAGAGGCAGTAAAGGTATCCCAGTAATTAACCTCATTAACGTTGAAAAAGGTGAATCTGTTAAAGCCATTATTGCGTGTGATCAATATTTAGATGATCACTATCTCATGTTCTTCTCTGAAGGTGGCGTCGTAAAGAAAACACCTATCAAAGAATATGAATCAATTCGTCAAAACGGTAAAATTGCAATTTCATTAAGAGAAGGCGATATGCTCTTAGATGTTAAAGAAATTACTGATTATGAAGAAGTTGATGGTGTTACATATCCAACAATTGTTGGTATTGGTGCATCCAATGGTAAAATGTGTAACTTCCCTGCTACAGAAGTAAGACCAATGGGTAGAAGTGCATCTGGTGTTAAAGGTATTGAATTAGCTGATGATGAAAAAGCTGTTGGTGTTACAACATCTCACGATGGTGATAAGATTCTTGTCTTGACAGACAAGGGATTTGGTAAAATCACCCCGGTGTTCAATGAAGGTGATGGACCATTAGAAGAAAGAAGAAATTACCGTATCACCAAACGTGGTGCGAAAGGTGTTTCCACTTTAAAAGTTACAGACAAAGTTGGCAAACTCGTTGCAGTCCGCGCAGTTAATGGTGATGAAGACTTAATGGTCGTTACTAACGCCGGTATTGTGATTAGAACACCATTAGAACAAATTAGAATGATTGGTCGTAACACTCAAGGTGTCAAGATTATGAATCTTGAAGCACGTCAAAAAGTGGCGTCTATGACTATTATTCCTCACGCCGAAGAATCTGATGAAGATGTTGAAGATCCTTTAGATGAAGGTACAGATGTTCAACAACCAGTTGAAGAAAACAGTGAAGAATAGTCTTTTATGAAAGTTCTCGTTCACTTTCAAATAAATCCAAAGAATGACATTTTTGAGGGCGCTAGATTGCGTAAAACAATTAAAAGCGCTCTCGAAATGAATAACGCTCCTTATGCAAACACCTCAATGGACGATTTCGATATTGCTCATTTTGTCTATGTTGAAAGTGACAACATAATAGATGAACTAAAAGAAAGACATATTCCAATTGTTGTTTCGGCACTATATTGTGAGAATGACCCGTGTGCGTCTTATTTAGAATATAAATATAAGAACGGCGAGCGAAGTTATTCATTAAAATCAAAAGCGATTAGATTTTTGGAAAAAGCCAATCTAATACTTGTGCCGAATGACGCTGCTAAAAATATCTTAGAAGCATCAGGGATTAATAATCGCATTGAAATTTGCCCTTTAGGCGTAAATTTAACAAGATTTGATTTTTCCAGAGATGATGAAAAAGATATCTTCTATCGTTACTTCTCTTGCAACAAAGAGAATAAGGTTGTGGTCGCTATTGGTAACGCATATTTAGAAGGCCTTAGCACAATCGCTACAGTTGCCAATCTATGCCAAGACACACATTTCTACTATTTCTATAAGCCAGAAAAAGCAAAATTAAATAAAGAAGATAAAAAGATTCTAAAGAATCTTCCTAACAATTTAATTATTAGTAATTTAGTAGCGGATGATATTTATAGAAGTGCATTAATCAATGCAGATATGTGTTTGTTACTAACTTATAGGCCAGTAGGCACGATCACAATATTAGAAGCCATGGCGGCTAAATGCCAATTGGTGGTAAGAGAACAAGAGCTCTTAAAAGAGATTGCTGTTGATCAAAAAACAGCCTATGTTGCTAATTATAGTGAAACATTAGTAGAAATTATTAAAGAGTATTTAGAAGGAAAATTAAAACCTACAATAAATGAAGCGTATAAGATTGTTAGGCAAAATGATATAAACGCTTTTGGAAAAAGATTGTTGGATATTTATCAAAGTTTAATTAAATAAAAGGAGGCAATAACATGTTAGACATAAATGTTATTCGTGAGAATCCAGAAAAAATTAAAGAAGCCCTTAAAAAGAAGTTATGGGATACAGACTTTAGTGAACTTCTTCTTTGGGATAAACAAAGAAAAGAATTAATTCAAGAAGTCGAAGGTAATAAAGCAGAAATGAATCAACTTTCTGCATCTGTTCCTGCTGCTAAAAAAGCTGGTGAAGATGTAAGCAAAATCTTTGCAAAAGTTAAAGAAATTGCTGCAAAAAACCAACAAAAAGATCAAGAATTAAAGGAATTAGAATCTAAGATTTTCAATTTCTTGGCTGAACTTCCAAATATCCCAGACGATGATTTAGTGGGTGGTGGAAAAGAGAATAATAAGGTTATTAAAATAGTCGGTAAAAAACCCGAATTTGATTTCCCAATGAAAGACCATGTTGAATTAGCGACATCATTAGGGTTAATCGATTATGATAGAGCTGCAAAAATCGCTGGCCGTGGTGCTTGGATTTATACAGGGTTAGGCGCTCAATTAGAATTTGCTTTATTACAATATTTCATTAATACACACCTCAAAGATGGATATACTTTTATCCTACCTCCACATTTATTAAATGAACAATCTGGTTTTGGTGCTGGTCAATTCCCTAAATTTAGAGAAGATGTCTTCTGGTTAGATGGTTTAGAACCAAAGAGATTTTTACTCCCAACCGCTGAAACCGCTTTGGTAAATATTTATAGAGATGAAATTTTAAAGGAAGAAGACCTTCCTAAGAAGTTCTTTGCATATACCCCTTGCTATCGTAGAGAAGCTGGTTCATATAGAACAGAAGAAAGAGGTATGATTCGTGGCTATCAATTCGATAAAGTCGAAATGGTTCAATATACCAAACCAGAAGATAGTGATGCAGCTTTTGAAGAATTAGTTAGAAAAGCCGAAGAATTAGTCGCTGGTTTAGGATTACATTATCAAGTATCTAAATTAGCGGCTGGTGATATTTCTCACTCAATGGCGAGAACATATGATATTGAAGTTTATATTCCAAGCATTGGAATATATAAAGAAGTCAGTTCCGCGAGTAACGCAAGAGATTACCAAGCTCGTAGAACTATGTGCAGATATAGAGATAAAGCAACCGGAAAAACACGTTATGTTCATACATTAAATGCTTCTGGCTTAGCGACATCTCGTATTTTTCCGGCTTTATTAGAACAATATCAACAAGCTGATGGGTCTGTTTTAATTCCTGAAGTATTGCAACCATATATGGGTGGATTAAAGGTCTTAAAGCCAGTTAAATAACTAATGAGATAAACGGAGGATGTTTAAAACCTTCGTTTTTTCTTAATTACAATTGTTAGTATTATGTTATAATAACCACGCCACCGCGATGGGTAAATATGAACCAGGTCAGGACAGGAATGTAGCAGCCTTAAGTACCTTATTCATGTGCGATGGTTTTTTTAAAAGATATGAAAACTGATATTAAATACATGAAACAAGCAATTAAAGAAGCTAAAAAAGCTGAATTGATTGATGAAGTGCCAATTGGATGTGTCATTGTTAAAGATGGCAAAGTTATCGCTAGAGGTTTTAATCACCGAGAAAGTAAAAGAATGGTAATTAGTCACGCCGAAATAGAAGCGATTAACAAGGCAAATAAGAAGTTAAACGCTTGGAGATTAGAAGATTGTGATATTTATATTACCTTAGAGCCATGTATTATGTGTGCTGGTTCAATTATTCAAGCTAGATTCAAAAGAGTAATTTACGGTGCTAAAGATTATAAAGGGGGAGCTTTTGGTTCATCCATTAATATTCTAGACGCTCAAAATATTAATCATCGCCCAGAAATAACGGGTGGAATACTCGAAGAAGAATGCTCGTTGCTTCTCACAAATTATTTCAAGAAAAAGAGATAAAACTTGGAACATTGCTCCAAGTTTTTTATTATTATTGTGTATGCGCAATTCTAGAAAAACATTATTAAATGTTTTAATGGACAACCTGTTCTGCTTATTTGATTTAGCTTTAATTACACTTTTAATTATATTTATAATTAATAAATCATTTTTGTACATCCCTCCATTGTTCATCGCCTTTACTACTTCTATTTTTAGATTAGTTTTAAATATTAAGCATTATGTGGTTTATAAACCATTTGATTGGACATGCCATGTTTTAATCGACGGCCAAGAAACCGAAAAAAGATACGATAAAGTTGAAGTTGGTGATTTGGTTTGTGTATATCCAAAGGAAATAATTAATTACACCGGTCTTGTAAAAAGTGGAATGTTATTTGTTGATGAAAGCAAAATTAGTGGTGAAACAAGAACAATTAAAAAGGGTATTGGAGATAGAATTAGACAAGGATCTATCATAGTTAACGGCAATGGTGTAATTGAGATATTGTCATTAGATAGACAAATTGCAAGACCAAACAAAGTCCAAAACACTTTCTTTGTAAAAGCATTAAAAATGTTTAATGACATTTTAGGCGGAATAATTGTTTTATTGATTGTCTTAACACTCATATTCAATAAAGAGAATCTTTATAATACAGCGTTGGGATGTGTGGCGACACTACCGTTCTTTATGAATTTATTAATTACTATATATTTATATATAGAGTCAAAAACTTACCACACATTTAAAGCCAACGATCTCACTGGAATCGCAAATTTCGGTAGAATGGATACCTTCTGTTTTGATAAAACAGGAACCATCACAGATTTGCAATTTGAGGTATTTAAAACCATTCCTATTCAATCACAATCTTTAAACCAAATATCTTTAGATACTAACCGAGCGTTGTCTCAAATAGTATCGGATGTTATTAAATCTACAAACGAAAAAGGTGGATATTATTCAGCTTTAAGAAATTACTTTATTTATGATGTGAGCAAGGTTGTTGAGTTTTCATCACCAATTTATGAGAATGGCTTTTATTCTGTTGCGTCGTTTAAAGGCAACAAGATATACGCTATTGGAAGCGAAGATAGTTTTGATCTTTCTAATAACGATTCTATTGCTGGATTAATTAATGAATATAAAGCTTTAGGATATTATGTTTTGGTGGTTGCTGAAGCAAAAACCATATCAGAAACCGGCTTAATTGAAGGAAAATCAGTTGGTATTGGTTTAATTATCATTCAAGAAACCGTTCGCGAAAATGTTAAACAAATGATTAAAAACATCTATAAAAATGGTGGGGATATTAAGGTTATTTCAGGAGATACCTTAGCAAATACTGCTGAGGTATGTCGAAAAGCCGGGATTGAAAATACCGACAAAGCTGTCGCTATTAACAAAATGCCTTTTGAACAATTAGATTTGATTGTTGATGAAACAATTATTTTTGCAGACGCATCTATGTCGCAAAAGGCATACATAGTAGAGCAGCTTAAAAAGCATGGCCGCAAAGTAACATTTATCGGTGACGGCGACAACGACACTCAAGCAATGAAGGCATCTGACCTTGCTATTACAGTAAGTGGTTCCTCTGAATCAGCGCACATGTGTTCTCATATCACACTTAAAGATGATTTTGTTTATGACCAAGACACAATTAATAGATGTAGAAAGGTCCGTAACAATGTTTTAACAATTATGTTATTAAATCTTTCTCAATCTGTGTTTGCTTCTGTGATTGGAACCATATTCTTTATTTGTAATTTGGTTAATAAAACAATTGTTAATCCATTTACTTATGATCACCTGGTTTTTTGGGCCTTGTTTGGTGCTTTCATACCTTCGGTTCTCATTTTGTTAAATAGAAAAAGTGATGAAAACGCGAAAGTAAGTTTCAAAAGAAACTTGATTGCAAATTCATTACTCTATATGCTTCCTGTCGCGGTAATATATCTATTTCAACTTTTGCAATATTATGGAGTTGGTTTTATTGCTATTACATCAGATTATAACGAAATGCATGAGATGTTAATTACATCACAAACCGCTAATAATTTGTGTTATCTTTCTTTAATTTTAGCAGCTATGTTTATTGTTTATAGAATGTATCAACCATTAAATAATTTCAGAATTTTAGCCCTGCTAGGTATTTATTTAATCCCGTTAGTGTATTTTATTTTGATTGGTTTTGGTGTGAATAATTTAGAATCAATTACAAACATCAAAACATCTATTATTACCCCTGTTCAATTCTTTGTTGGTTTGGCCATTACAATAATTGCAGCAAGTTTACATTTATTGATTTTACAAATAATTAAAACTTTGAGAGGAGATAAAGACAATGCTAAAAATTAATCCAGAAGTACGAAAGGCACTTGAAGAAGGGAAACCAGTAGTCGCTTTAGAAAGTACAATAATTTCTCATGGTATGCCATATCCTAAAAATGTCGAAACAGCCTTATTGGTTGAAAAAACAATTAGAGACCATGGTGTAGTGCCAGCGACCATTGGAATTATTGATGGTAATCCAGTTGTTGGAATGACACCTGATGAAATAGAAGAATTTGGTAAAAAAGAAGGCATTATAAAAGCATCCAGGCGTGATTTGCCGGTAATTTATGCGAAAAAGTACTGGGCTGCTACTACTGTTGCAACCACTATGATTATTGCCTCTCAAACTGGAATTGACTTATTTGTTACAGGCGGTATTGGTGGTGTTCATAGAGGAGCCCAAGAAACAATGGATATCTCCGCCGACTTACAAGAATTAGCAAAAACAAACGTTACAGTTGTTTGTGCCGGTCCAAAAGCAATTTTGGATCTCCCTTTAACTTTAGAATATTTAGAAACACAAGGTGTACCTGTTTTAGGTTTTAAAACAAAAGAACTTCCAGCTTTTTACACTCCTCACTCTGGTCTGAAAGTTGATTATCAAATCGATTCATATGAAGAAGCTGCTTTAGTGATGAAAGAAAAAAGAGCTATTGGGCTTCAAGGTGGCATTTTGATTACTAATCCAATTCCAGAGCAATACGCTATGGACCAAAAAGTAATTGATACCGCTATTAAGACTGCTCTTATGGATGCTCAAAGAGATGGTATTAAAGGCAAAGAAGTTACCCCTTATTTATTAAAAACGATTGTGGAAATTACTGGTGGAGACTCCCTAGAGTCAAATATCAAACTAATTTTAAATAACGCTGCTGTTGGAGCGGAAATAGCAAAAGCATATTGTAAGATTAAATAATTATGAAAACAGAACACGAACTAGCTTTAACTCTTAAAACCATGATGGCGGAAGTTCCACTTGATGAAATATCAGTAACTTCATTAACCAAAAGATGTCACATCAATAGAAAAACATTCTATTATCATTTTCATGATATTTTTGACTTACTCACCTTGGTGTTTCTTGATGAAAATATCCCTGGTGTAACCGAAACAAAAGATATTAACCAATTAATGAAATTGATATTTGCCTATTACACAAAAAACTACAAGTTTATTGATGCAACTCTTAATTCTGCTGGTAAAGACTTGGTTCGTGAGTTTTTCTTCAACAATTGTTATACAAGTTTTTTAAGATATATCGCTGCTATTCCAGATGGCAAGAAATTACACATCAACGATCGTAAATATATAGCTAGATTTTATTCATTTGGATATTCTAATTCCATCATTTACTATCTCTCCACTTATAAAAACAAGACTTTTGCAGGAATGATGAATTGTTTTAATTTCCAAAGCAAAAATGTTTTAGAAGACGCAGTTAATAATTTATTAAAAACAAAGGAGAAAAAGACCTATGTTGAACTTTGATTTTGAAATAAAAACTAAATTGTATTTTGGTAAAGGCAGACATTTAGAAACAGGGCGAATTTTATCATCTTTTGGTGCTAAAAAGGTGCTTGTTATAATCGGCCAAGGGTCTGTCAGAAAAAGCGGTCTATTGGGTGAAGTGATGAACACTTTATCTGCTGAAAAAATAAGTTTTTATGTTTTAGAAGGTGTCAGACCAAATCCAACAATTGACTTAGTCAAAGATTTCCTTAAGTTTGCGAAAGAATATCAACCAGATTTTGTTTTAGCTATTGGCGGCGGCTCTGTTATAGACACCGCTAAATCAATCTGTGTTGGTTATTATTATGATGGCAACCCATTTGATTTTAATTTAAAAAAAGCGGTGCCTAACAAATCACTTCCTTTAGGGGTTATTTTAACCATTTCAGCTTCAGGTAGTGAAATGTCCACCTCGTGTGTTATACAAGATGATAAAACAATGATTAAGTGTGGTTTTAATTCAGAATATGTAAGACCAACTTTCGCTATTGAGAATCCTGAATTAACATATTCAGTTAGCCCATCTCAAACTGCTTATGGCATTGTTGATATTATGATGCACACCATGGAACGTTATTTTATGCCATCCGCAGAGATTGAACCTGCAGATAGATTTGCAGAAGGATTATTAAAATCTGTAATTGATGCATCTAAAAGAGTTATTGCCAATCCAAACGATTATGAGGGGAGAGCGGTTATTATGTTAATGTCTTCTCTTTCACACAATGGTTTGACAAATATTGGTAAAACACCGTTTTTGTTGGTTCATAAATTAGAACATGCTTTATCTGGTGTTTATCCGAATGTCGCTCACGGAGCGGGTTTATCAGTATTGTTCCCTGCATGGGCAGATTATTATATCAATATTGATACTGATAAATTTGACACATTTGCTAGGAATGTATTTGGCTGCAATAATCCTGATAAATTAGAGAATGGTAAAGAAGGCATTAAATGTCTTAGGGAATTTTTCAAATTTGTTGGCGCTCCATTAACATTAGAGGAATTAAATGTTGGCGAAATTGATATTGAAAAAGTAGTCAACGTGCTCACTGATGGTGGTCAAAAAGTGGTTCCACATTATAAAAAACCACTCGATGCCGAAATTGCGCGTATAATATATGAAAGTTGTGTGAGGTAAGTTGATATGAAAAAACAAGATTTTGCTGGAATTATCGTTTATGTTATCATCCTTGCTTTAGCGGCGGTTTTTGGGTTGGTTGTTATCAGAGAATATTCACCTAAAAGTGGTTTAAGTTCTGGAATCTTCATTCTATTTGTTGCTGGTGCGATTGTTTCTGGTGTTATTTTTAACGCTATATTATTTGAACTAGCTCATATTGTTGGAGCTAAAGTTGGTGGTTATAAAATCACATTTGTTTCTATACTTGGATTTACTTTTAATAAGGTTGATGACAAGTTTAAATTCCGTTTTTCTTCCTATGATGGATTAACTGGTGAAACAAGAATAATTCCTAATTTAAAACGCAAAAAACCTGCAAATCCCATTCCTTATTTGATTTTTGGCACTGTTTTTTATGCAATTGAAGTTATCGCAGTTGTCTTGTCTTTTGCCATTTTAAAAAGAGATGAATTGCCGATATCTGTTAATAATATTGCTTATTTCTTATTAATCATTATGGCTGTTGGTGGAATGATTCTTTTCTATAACATTATTCCATTTAGATTAGATTCTATGACCGATGGTTATAGATTGAGATTAGTCTCTGGAAAGAAAAATAAGGAAGCGTTTAACGCTATGTTATTAGGCGAAACGGTGTCCACAGAAGAATCGCAAGAAGAACAAAATGCTTCTTCGTTTTCTAGTGACATTAAAGTTAATGAATTGTATGTTTGTTTGAATGAAGATAAATTTGTTGAAGCAGAACAAATAACTGATGCTATCATCGAAGACAGCAAAACAAACAAGAAAATTAGTAATAAGGCTTTAATCGAATCTAAAGCCAATAAAATTTACCTTATGTTTGCGAATCATGACTTTGAAGAAGCGAAAAAATATTGTGAAGATAGTTTTTCACTCCATGACAAAAAGGAATTAAGTGAAGAAAACAATCTCTCATGTTTGCGTGCATATATATTGTTATCTGGATTAGTTGATCGTTCACGTTCCGAATGTGTAAGATCACTAGATAAGGTTTATAGATTATATAAACACACGCCTGAAGAAAAAAGACGGCTTGAAACCAAACTATTTAATATCGCGATTGAAATGATTGCTGAAAAACACCCTGATTGGGGAATAAGCGATTATCGAATTAACGCATAATTTAAAACAGCACAAGTGCTGTTTTATTATTCTCTCTTTTTCTTAAGTTTCAAAAGCACAAAACCTGTAATTGACGTTAAACTTATCAACACACTACTAACGACAACCGACCCGCCACAGCCAGTCGATGAGTGGTCTTGTGGTGCTTGACCATCTTGATTTACTACAATAGTGCATTCAGCTTCAAAATTACCATCACTCGTAACTACAGTAACTTTTGCTATGCCTTCTTTTAAACCATTCACTTTAAATGAAGTTGGAGTTTTGTCGGAAACGCTAATGATAGTGTAGTTACTAACTAAAATTTCATAGTTTTTATTTGATGCGTTAGCAGGAGCAAAAATCGGTGTTAAGGCAATACTTTATCCTTTTGCAACATATCTTGTGTTTTCTTCAAAAGAAACGCCTGTAACTGCTGTGCCACCATCGTGTGTTGAGCCATCGATTGGATCTGGGGATTTATATTGTGTGTAGCCTTCAAAAATCTTGTTTGCGTAAGATGGATGATCAACGAATGGATTTCTATTCCCTTGCAAAGTATAAACCTTGTTATTTCTATATATTTCTCTTGCTGTTACTGGATGTTCTGCATGCCATTTCAAACAAGTTGAAGTATCAACAAAAATATCTGTTAATTTATAGCCATAATAAACAGTGCAATACATACACGCTCTGGCAATTTCACCTTTAGCGTCATCACAAGGTTCGAAATAACCGCCAGAAGATTTGCATCCAGTATCATGCCCAAAGACACTCACGGTTGTTGTAACATTATCTAATTGAGCAAACTTATCATTATCTCTAATTTGGTTAATTTGTCCTTCACAAGCGAAGATATTGTGATTATCAGTGTTTGAGTTTGGGAATTTTGTTTGAGTATAAACGTGTTCTCTATTCCATTTGTCCCAAGCATAGGCTCCACAGTGACTACTCTTTTTGATAGTGTGTCTTGTATAAATAGAAAGAATACTAGTTGAATCACCTTCCGCTTCATCAGCAGCCTCATATCTAGACCAGTCGTAACTTGGTTTGGTTGGTTTGTTAAAATTACTTAACGCGTTTACTAGGAAATTACCATATAAATCATCGCAACTTGAATAGTAGGAAGCTGAGACGCTACATTGTTGTTCTCCAGACCACGCTGAAACAACTTTTTCTTTTTCTGGAGTTTTTATTGCAACCGCAGAAAAAGCCAACGCACTAAAGGCTAGCAGTGGAGTAAATAAATTCTTTAATAATTTGCTTTTCATATTTATTACCTACTAAATGGTGATACCATTTCCTCTAAATAATTTTTTAAAGAAGGACTTGATTTTATTAAATTCATTAATAAAATTCATTCCTATACTGACAATTTTAATTTCGATAATGTTAACTACATTGTTGAAAAAGGAACGGTGGATAATAGGAATACTTACTTGTAAGTTTGCTTTTCCATATTGCTTTCCATTTTTGTTATAGAACTGAATTGTATAAATCTTTGATTCCATAGATCCGAGATAGAATTTGTAAGTGATTTTGTCATCAATAGTTTCTCTTTGAATACTTTTTGAATTTTCTAATTCTGTGTTGTCGATAGTGTAATAAGCAAATTGATATTTATCATCAAATGGATTTTCATCACATAAAACAAGAGCAAAATTATCTTCACCAATTGAAACAAAACTTAAATCAAAAGTCACAATTTGATTACCAAAATCAATTGGTTGATATGTTTCTCCTGGTGTTGTTGGTTGAATGGTTTCTTCTGATTTTTCTGATTCTTTAGGGTTGTCTTCAGAATTAGATCCGGCTCCTCCACCATAAACTCCATCACCTGTGTGTTCGGTGCTTGGTTCTAGTCTTTGATCTTCTTCTTCGTACTCAACATAAGAGTTACTATCAGCTATAGAAAAACCACCATCAGAACAGCCTGACAAAAGTAGTGAGAACACTAACGAAGCTAAAATAAGTGGTCTAATTGACTTCATAATTAAAATGCATTTGCAAATTAATTATGACATTAGAATGATATAAAAGATACATCTTTTTGTTTCGATGAAGTATTATTGATATATGAGCATTCAGGAATTTTTCACTCTTTGCAATAGTCACCCTTGGGCTTATATTGCATTGATTATTAATTTTGGGGTTGTGTTTGTTAATGGATGGACAGATGGTCCTAATTCAATAGCTACTGCAGTTACAACAAGAGCAATAACACCTAAAAAAGCTGTCACTATGTGTGCTATATTGAACGCTACTGGTGTAATAATCATTGTAGCGTTCTCATCATATATTTCAAAACTAGTAGGTGGAGACGTCTCACAAACCATTGCTAATTTAGTTAGTTGGGGAAACGCCTCTGTTGATCAAATACTTTGTGCTATTGCTTGTGGACTTTTAGCCATTGTGGTTGTCAGTCTCTTATGCACATATTTTGGTTTTCCATCAAGCCAATCCAATTGTTTGGTGGGTGGTATCACTGGAGCGGGTCTAGCTTTGATGTTATTAGGCAATGGTGGCTCAATTGGAATTAATCCTTGGGTTAAAGTAATTATTGGTTTCTTTGGCTCACTAATATTAGGATTTGCTTTGGGTTATGGATTAACACTTCTGATTCAAGTGCTATTTAAAAAAATGACTAGAGGTAAAACAACCAGATTTTTCAATATTGGTCAAGTAGTTACAAGTGGGTTAATGTCATTCATGCACGGTGTGCAAGATGGTGCTAAGTTTTTAGGCATTTCTATTTTAATTGGCGCTATATTAGCAAGCGCGAACGGGGGCTCTCAAGCAGAAGCTTTAATTGCCCTATCTGGCCAGTGGTGGATTTACATTCCAGTAGCGATTTTTATCACCTTGGGTACATTCATGGGTGGCTATAACATCATTAAAACAATGGGTAAAGGAATGGCGGTTTTACAAAAATACCAAGCTTTTGCGACAGATATTGCTACATCTATTGGATTATTACTCGCAACATTCTTTGGCCTTCCTGTTTCAACTGGAACAACAAAGAGCACTGCGATTATGGGTGGCGGGGCAGCCAAAAGTTTTAGAAGAGTTAAATGGCATACAGCGGGTAGAATGATAATGTGGGGAATTATAGTTTTCCCGGCGTCTGCTGTTGTGGGATTAATACTTACATTTATATTTGTTTGGACATGTCATTAGGAGGTTAAAACAATATGTTAAAAAGAAAGAAAGCTAATAAGTCAAATTATTATTTTGATTCATTCCCTGTCCTTGCTCATTACTCTGTGGAATGTGGCGAGATGATTTTAGACTTCATGAATAATTTTGATCAATCAAAACTTGAAGAAATTAAAACTTCTGTTCATTTAATTGAACATAAAGCAGATGATTTAAAACACGAAGTCACCGCTAAGTTATTAACCGAATTTATGACACCTATTGATAGAGAAGATATCTTTGCGTTGTTAAAACTCATTGATGATGTCACAGACGCCATTGAAGAGATTTCTCTCAAATTATATTTATATAATTATAGTGAATTGCCACATAACACAGTTAAGTTTACTGAACTCACACTAGAATGTATGAAAAAGATGGAAGAATGTTTAAAACACTTCCCAGATTATTTAAATAGAGAGCTATTTGAACCATATATAATGGAAGTTGTTCATTTAGAAGAAGCTTCCGATGCTGAATACATTGAAGATATGCATCATCTATATTTAACAGAAGTTGATGGATTTAAGCGTCATAAGGCAGAAGCAATGTATACGATGTTAGAAGATGTCTCTGATCGATGCCGTGAAGTATGTCGTTTTGTACAAAACATTGCGTTTAAAAACATTTAAAAACTCGGCTATACCGAACTTTTATTTTGTATAACCTATCTCTAAGGAATGTAGGAACACCCTTCCATCAAGACTACCTAGTGTTATGGATTTAACTGGACTAGAATATTCTTCACGTTTTTCTATTTTTTGAGGTGTTTCTCCCTCACTTAATGTTAAGTTGGTAACATTTGTTTCGTTATCGATATAAAACCTTGCTTCACTATCAGCGTTATAAATCAATGTATCTGTTCCTGGGGTTGTCCAAGTATCATAGTATGGTTTTGAATAAGCCTCGATATTGACTTTAATATAATTAATATCGTAATTGAAATCTAATTTTAGAGTTCCATCTTCACTAGCTGAACCGACCCACATATATAAGTTTTTAGAGACCACTTCTTTTTGTTTTTAATCTCGATGTAATTAATGTTGATGTGATCTGATATAACAATAGATTTAAATAAATCCGTTTCACCATTTAAGAAATTTAAAAATCTATTTTTAGCGGTCTCGTTATTTAATTCTCCTGCTGGAGCTTGATTATCAAACACAATTGTCTTTGTGTAAGTTCCATCTGTGTTTTGTTGATCCTCATCGCCATCATCGATAGGGGTTACGGGTGTTGGACCAGGGATATCCGTGTTAGTATTTTCATTATTTGTCTCATTGCTTGGTGGTTGATCATTGTTGTCTATTTGATTGTTTTCTGGTTCTTTTGTTGCGCTTTCTCCGTGCAAATCAAGAGTGCATCCTGTTAATAATGTTAGACACAACAATGGTATTAATATCTTTTTCATATTCAGACCTCACCTGTTATTATAACTTTGTTATCTTTTTTTGTATAATTAATACGTTATGGGTCAAATTGTTAGAGGAAAATGTTTAGATATATCATCAGAAGGTAAAGGTGTTGCTAAAGTTGGTAAGAACATCTATTTTGTTGATGGCTTGTTTGTTGGTGAAGAAGCTGATATAGAAGTCCTTTATCAAAGAGCGGGCGTGTATTTTGGCAAAGTCAAAAAACTATACACACTATCAAAAGATAGAATCCAACCAAAATGTAAAGTTTGTACTTCTTGTGGCGGTTGCCAATATCAACAAATTAATTATCAAACCCAATTGGAATATAAAACCAAAAGAGTGAAAGAAGCTCTCACTAGAATTGGTGGTGTTAAAACAAATGTTTTGCCATGCCTTGGTATGAATAATCCATATTATTACCGCAACAAAATTCAAATGCCTTATGGCAAAGATAGAAAAGGCAATGTTGTTTACGGCTTCTTTAAAGAAAACTCACATGAAATCATCCCTGTTAAAGAATGTGTTATTGAAGATAAAAGAGCGGCATCTATTCTTTGGGATATTAAAGAATTAGTAAAACAGATGAATATCCCTACCTATAACGAAGATAATGGGAGAGGTATTTTAAGATATGTCCTTATTAGAACGAGTTATCATTACAAAGAATTAATGGTGGTGCTTGTTACATCAATAATGAATTTTCCTGGCCAAAGGAATTTTATTGACGCTTTGGTAAAATTGCATCCAGAGATTACCACCATAGTGGAGAACATTAACAAAAGACACACAAATGTAATTCTCGGTAATTCAGAAAAAGTGCTTTATGGACCAGGCTACATTAAAGATAAGATACTTGATTTAACATTCGAAATTAGTGCCTCTAGTTTCTTCCAAGTGAATCCTGTTCAAGTTGAAAAACTATATCAAAACGCACTTGAATTAATCAAAATTGATGAAAAATCAGTTGTTTTAGATGCCTATTCAGGAGTAGGGACGATTGGTTTAATTGCCGCTAAAAATGCCAAAAAAGTTATATCTGTGGAAATTAATAGATCAGCCCACGAGAACGCAAAAGAAAACGCCAAACGTAATGGTGTTACAAATATTGAGTTCTATTGTGATGATGCCGGACACTTCATTGACAATTATCAAGGAAAGATTGATACAGTAATCATGGATCCACCTAGAAAAGGTAGTGATGAAAAGTTCTTATCAGTATTGATTAGAAATAGCATAAAACAAATTGTGTATATATCTTGTGACCCAGAAACCTTAGCAAGAGACATCAAATATTTGTCTTCACACTATGGGGTTACTTATGTCCAACCTGTTGATATGTTTCCAATGACCGCTCACGTTGAAACAATTTTATGCTTATCTTTGATAGGCAACAAAACCTCAAAAAACTAATAAAAATCATATAAAAATAGCATCTTTTTTTAGTAGATGTTACGAAATACGAATTCACCAGAAATTGGAGTCACTCTGACTGGTGTTTTTTCATATTAGGCAACCTTAAAAATTGTTACGAGCATTGTAAAAGGAGTAATGTCTTTATTGAGTATTTGTTATATAGAATACACAAGGGTCGTCACTATGCTTATAACTTCAAAACTAGTGTAATGGAGAACGCTCAACAAAGAATAATAATTCCTTTTTTTCTTAAAAACACTGCAGTTGTTTAACATTTAGCTGTTTTTTGGTTGAAAAGCTTAAAAACTCAATTAATCCATGTGAAAGTAAATAGCGATAAGTAGCAGTTTTATTGTTTGAAAAAGAGTGCAACAACGCGTCAATCTTCAAATAAGTTCTGGGACATTTTCAGGGACAAAATTCAACTATCTAATGTAATGTGTTAAGATAATTTTGCAGCAGGAGCAAGGATATCAAGTTGTTTCCATTGCGACACCTATGTTGGTTTATCCAAGGAGTGGTGTGCTGCACTTAGCTTAAGTAAATAAAAAGCAGTGAGAGGTTTATGTATGGCTAGAGAAATTTTTGATTATAGTAAGTCAAACCCAAACGACTATGAATATTATGGCTTTCATCTAAAAGATGGAAGGTATCATATTGACACAAAGAGACTAAAAAAGCTTCATTGCGATGGATCTTTTCCTGAAGCTCTTTTTTCAAACCCAAGAAATACACATTATTTTGTTCCGAAGCATAAAAACTATAGTGATTATGCGATAAATGTCTTAAGAGAACAACTCAATAGATTAACAAGTGATTGGAACAAAGAATATAAAGATGTAATTAGTAAAATAACAACTCCAAAAGAAGTGATGGAAAATGTACGAACTGCCGAATTAGCCTATACAACTGATGTTGATGATTTAGATGATATTGCATTTGAATCTTTACGAGCTGGGTTAAGGCGCGAAGCTAAATACAATCAGGTTATCAAAAGTATTCATCTTCAATATTTACAGAAAATATTTACCGAATTCTTTAGAACAATCCTTTTAGTTATCAAAGATAGAGGGTATACAGACTCAATCGATTTTACATACAAATCATTTTTCTTTTATGTTCAAAATAGGTTTAATGCTGAAACTAAAAGAGCTAACCCGTTGTATAAACTTCCACATTATCGTTATTTCGACATACTCAATAAGATAGACAATTTTTTAAAGCACAATACAGTCATGTCTTATAACGCTCTTGCAAACAATCCATTTGAAAAAGATGAAAAAATGAAGAAGTTTCAGGCTAGTTTTGTTTATACAAAAAAAGAAGCGGGGTTTGAATATGAAAATGGCATGTATGCTGGAGATTGGTTAAAAATAGGACCCACATTTGTGGATGAGACACTTACTAATCTACAAGAGTTCGCTAATGAATTCTGTGAACTAATGTATGAAGAGAATGCAGATGAAGTTTACTGGAATTCAGATGAATCACTTTTAAAAATTCTGAAAGATAATTTCTACGATTTAGTATAAAATAAAAAACGCAACAAATAATCTGGCCTCAGCTATACGGAGGAGGACAAGATTATGAACAGTTGCTACTCTTCCAGTAAAGTTATGGAAGAAATCAAGTGTCGCATTAAAGACAAGTTCAAAAACCAAGAAAACTTTGGTAAAGAACTTGGTGCGAGTCGCAAAACCGTGAGTCGAATTTTGAATCATGGTACTGACATCTCCACATTCTTCAGAATATGCAAGATACTTGGTATCGACGGAATATCAATCGACTGATATTCCTTTTTTTGTAACCTTTTTAGGGACAAACTCACATTTTATCAGCAGAATTTGCTAAAAATATATAAGTTAACCCAATTTATAAGATATAATTGGATTAATATAGATTACTTGTGAGGGAACACTATGAATGTTAAAGTTTATGGTTTAATAGAAGGCCTGATGGTTTGTTGGGATGAAGTTAAAGATGCCGCTGTTTACCATGTCCATCTTTTTATTGGTGATTGGAATAGGCGCATGGAAGTAATTAACGGACAGCAAAAAGTTGTTACAGACAAAAAACAAAAATTTCAAGAAATTGCTCTCGTAGATGTTGATAGGAATCTTAAATACTATTCTTTTAAGAATTTACCTAGAATTCACGTAAATTTTATGTATAGCATTCATGGCCGCATTAGAGAAGAAACTGGCTTAGATTATTATTTGTTTGTCGAAGCTGAAGATAGGCAAGGCAAAATAATTGATTCTTCTGATAAAGTGGTGGGAAGAGTTTCATCGATTGATAATGGTTTTGCCACTGTGGGGTAATTTATGAGTTGGAAAAAAGTTAACTTATTTGAGCATCTTGGAAGCTATGTTTTTATGGATGAATATGGCTTTTGCCATAGTGAGATAAATGGCATTTTTATTAACGATATTAATTTATCTGACCTGTTTGTATATAACAACGATAGCAAAAGATATGAAAGAATTAGATTTGGAAACAGAGGGAATTGCACCCAATCTATCGCTGATCTCTTTTCTTTGGATATTGCAAAGAGAAAAAAGACTAATCAACCATACTATAATTACGGCTATGGTAATGACTACTTTAGTAACGATCAAGCTGTAAGCGTGAAACCTAAGACCATTAAAGTAAATTTAAGAACATTCTACCATACGACTCTTGGATATAACGGTGGTGGGGCTCAGGAGCAACATGCTGATGATATTATTGAACTTAATTCAGCAAAAGATGTTAGCAAATATTTTTGCTGGTTTGAAGAAGGTGCTAGCACATCCTCATTCAAAACGACCATTTTGCCTGAACTCAAAGTAGATGACGAATTGTATCTTGTTGGCGTAGGCAAAGTTAAGGTATCGAATCTTGTTGAATATCCAAACAAAGATGATGTTGTCTGCGAAGCCGTTGATGTAGAAGGTAAAAAGCAAAAGATTAAAATGGAGTCGGAGGTTTTTTGCTTACCATACAACAAAGCTGTTGACGAATATGAAGATGTTGATAAATCGCTTAATGAATTAAAATTGTCACCTTATGTTATACGCAGTAAGGAACAGAACCATATTTATAATATTTATTGGAACAAAATAGAGGAAGCAAGCTGTTATCATGTTATTCTCTACAAATATATTGAGTTAAGAAACAGAAGACGTATTTTGAAAATTGCAGATTATGAAGTCGATAGAAACACTAGCTTTTTATCTTTAGATAAACTTGTAGGTGGAAACTTTATTTTTAAAGTTAAAGCCGAAGATAGAAGTGGAAATATAATCGCTGAATCAAGAGGGGCTATTGATGGTGTTCCTCGCGATTTCAAAAAATAGGAGGTATTTATGCCAGTTGTTCATCCAGAAGCAGGCATCTACAACGGATTAGGTGCGGTTAAAACAGAACTTGAAAAGTTGAATTCAAAGGTTGACCAGTTAATAAAAAGCCAAGAACCAGGTCAAATTAAGACCGAATACGCAAATGGGTTTGAATTAAAAGCCCAAGATAGAGTGGTTTGGTGGACTAAAGTAGATAATGCTGCAAGGTATCGTCTCATTTTAAAGATCAATATTGATGAAGTTGGTTCTTTAGATTTAGATAGAGAAACTAGATTCTACGTGTTTGATAAAATGCCAAAAGGCATTTATTTCTCGGTTAAAGTAATTGCTGAAGATAGAGAAGGAAACGAAATTGTTTCTGCATCGATTGGACTTTAGGAGGTTCGTTTATGAGATACTACGAAGAAGAATTAGAAACACTAATTAAAGCAGGCGCGAAAGTGGTAGAAGTTGCTTCTTTCGAATGGGAAAGAGTGCACGGCTTCGCTAATTATGTCGCTGAAGACTTAGGAATCGATTGGTACTCTTGGAGCAGTGTTTCCGGATTGAAAGTTTGGGATGGGAAAGGATTTAAAGTAATTAATCCTGATTGCCAAACTCTAGCGGCAGTTTTAGATTATTACATTCAAAATGAGAACGATATGCTTCTAGTATTAGAAGATTTCCACCCATATAGTGAAGCTCAAAACCCCGTAAATATTAGATATTTAAGAGAAATGATGAGACCACAAAACTATTCTCCAAAATATAAGAAGGCCATCATTTTAAGTTCTCCTAACAAATTTGTTCCTGAAGAATTATCTAAGGAACTTCCTGTAATTGAAGTTGAATTACCAGACAGACAAACTATTGAAGTTATCGCTAATAGTGTTGTTGAAGAATATAGCGAATATTGTATGGAAAGTGAAATCACTTCTAAACTTTTAGAATCTGCTTTAGGTTTGACCGTTATGGAAGCAAGATTAGCTTTTGCTAAAGCAATTATTACAAATAGAAAATTAACTGAAGAAGAAATCCCACTCATCATTAGCGAAAAAGAACAAATTATTAAGAAGAGCGGACTTCTTGAATATTTCCATCCAAAAGAATTCTTATCCAGCATTGGTGGTCTTGAGAATTTAAAAGAATGGATTCATAGACGTGGCAATGCTTATAGTGATGAAGCAAAAGACTTTGGTTTAAATACTCCAAGAGGCGTTTTGCTCCTTGGCGTTCCTGGTTGTGGTAAATCATTAACCGCAAAAGCCATTGCTAACGAATGGAAATTCCCACTATTAAGATTTGACTTAGGCAAAGTCTTTGGTGGTATTGTTGGTGAATCTGAAAGAAACATTAGATATGCACTCGATGTTGCTAAAACAATCTCTCCATGTGTCCTTTGGATTGATGAAATCGAAAAAGGTCTAAGCGGATCACAAAGTAGTGGTAGAACCGATGGTGGCACAAGCGCCCGTGTCTTTGGTACATTCTTAACCTGGATGCAAGAAAAGAAAGAGCCCGTCTTCGTTGTTGCCACAGCAAACGACATCAGCTCATTACCACCTGAATTGCTCCGTAAAGGTAGATTTGATGAAATTTTCTTTGTTGATTTACCATCCGCAAAAGAAAGAGACAACATCTTCAGAATTCACCTCAAAAACAAGAACAGAGATGCCGACAAACTCGGTTTAGATATGAATAAGCTCGTTAAATTAAGTGAAGGTTTCTCTGGTGCCGAAATTGAAGAAGTTGTAAATGAAGCATTATTCAATGCTTATGCCAATGGACAAAAAGATTTAGAAATGAAAAATCTTGTTGAATGTATTGAAGCAACATCTCCTCTTTCTAGAACAATGGCGGAGACAATTGCTAACTTAAGAAAATGGGCAGAACAAAGAGCAAGATTGGCCAGTTCCGAAAAACCAGAAGAAGTCAAAGATCTCGGAGCAGATGTTCCAAGACTTCAACAAGAGTATAAGAATCCATTTATAGCTAAGAAACACGATGATAAGCAATAAGCTCGTTACAATTGTCAAAGAGAATCAATTTGATAAAGGTTGGACGATATTTTCTCCTGCCTCTTTTGAAATTGAAAGAAATTGGCAATTCAAAAAAGTTGATTTATCAAACGTTGTGAAATTAATTACCTTTTCCACTCAGGTTAATTTAATCTTGTCTGATGCTTGCCTTCCTTCAAGATTGATTAGCGAATTGGAATGGTCTAACAAATATATAAAAATTAACATAGTTGCTAAAAGCAAGGACATAGTCGAAAGGTACAAAAATATATCTTTTAATTCGTACAAAATTGATGAGTCATTAAACATCAATTACATCGGAATCACTGGTAAAAATAATGGATATTTCATGCTGGGCGCCGATTTATGTGAGATTGATGAATCTATCGAAAATATTTACTTTAACCCAAAAAAGAAAAGCGAGAAAAGCTCATCTTTAGAAAAGGCTAAAATGCTTATTCTTTGCAATAGTGGTAAGCACATAGACTTCAACAACGTTATCTCTTTGGCTGAAAAATATGGCGCAAAATGCCGTTATGTTATTTGCAGTAGATATTTTGATAGGGCCGCTTATGATTTTGCAAAGGACAACAGTATTGAATTATTTATTTCTAACTATGTTGATAATGTTGTTCTTGTTATTAATGCAGATAATTCTATTAGCAGGATATCGGTTTTAAATGATGGATATATTGTTTTATATCCCATTGAAAGAATAAGTAACTATGTTGGCGATCTTTATAAAAATTTGTTTTTAAAAGACACAATCGGAGTGGATAAAATCCCCTCTGGTGTTTATTCTTGCTTCAATGGCAAAAATGAACAATTAAATATAGTCGATGCCGTTACTATAAAGAAGGATGTCGCTATAAACGAAATGTCTGATTTTGTCAAAGAAAGCTTTGATAAATCAATAACTGAAAAGCACAACGAATACTCCAATAAAGGGAGGATGACACAATATTTATTCACTTTAATTCCTCCTCTTTTTGATTCTTCCTACAAGGAATCAACAATTTACGCTCCAATCCATGAATTTAGTTCTGAGTGGTTGGCGCTCAATAAAATTAAGTTTGATCGAATTGTAAGAGATTACCGCGAATTCATGAACAAGGATTCCAAGTTAATATCGTTCATTGAATTCTCCAAGGAGTTTACTGGCCAGTTGGAAAAAATGGTTAATAAATGCTTTTATAAAGGCTATTATTCAAAAATAGAAGAAGCAATTGATATTTTTCAACAGTATCAAAGTAATCTATTAGATGACTGTTTGTTTATGTTTGATGAAGTCAATTCTGAAAGTTCAGGCACAAAGTTCGATAAATTCGATGTCGAGATTGAAGGGTATAGGAAGACAATTGCTGAAAAAGAAGCCCTTGTATTTGTTGGAACCGATGTTTTGAGCAACAAGAGAAGAATAGAAATTCTTAATAAGAAAATTAATGATTTATTAGCTTTAAAAGAAAAATTTGAAGTCAGCGCATCTTCGCGTTCCGACAAGGAAGCTGAATCATTTATCAATTATTGTAAGAAACTTATTAATGAGGTAACAAAATCATCTTTGGATGATGGTGATTCTATCGGTAAGATCGTTAACACGAGCGAAAAGTCCAAGTCGATTAAATTGAATAATTTTGTTTCCAAATACTTAAAAGAAATTAGTGATTATGTTTTCAATTGTTTATCTTGCTTACAAAAGATGAAAGAAGTTAATATCCCAGAAGAATACCCTGTTTATGAGAAAGATGGTCAAAAATACATTGTTATAGATGATCTGAGCGAATTTGATGCCACTAAAAGCTTGCGTGAAAAATTTTCACTCAAGTGTTTGGCAAGGAGGTAGAGCATGAGCTGTCAAAGAACTGTTAAAACTTTTGAGACCGTTGAAGTCAAAATTGATACATGCAACAAGAAAGAGTTAGAGGAATTAGAGCAAAGCATAATTTCTTCAACAAATCAAAAATTAGAAAAACTTAATATTTTGATTAAGAATTGCGATATTTATTCCAATGGTAACTGCATCCTAGTTCATGATAGATTCAACATCTGCTCTAGCCTAAAAGAAGTAGCTGAGGCTTTTGGTCTTGAGTGTGAATTAGTGGATTGTTCCTTAAAAGGAAAAACATATTTAATTTCAGACCAATTACTGCATGTTCTTAAACAAATAGATGTTCAATTTAATTTTGGTTCAAATGTCTCTAACAAAGATTTAGTTGATGAAATAGAAGACATTATGGGTGAATTTGGAACTACGAAAATTGATCCAGACATTTTAGAAATGGTTCGTAATATAAAAAAGAATGGTGTTTATACGACCAGTAAGACCAGAGAAGTATCACAAACATTCTACGATGGTAGATTAATTGGTCACTCCGAAGGCGAGTGGTCTACTGATGAGAATGTGATTAGGGACAGACTTTTAAAGATGTCTAAAGACGCCGAAAGTGTTGTCAAGAAGACAAATATGAATTTGAGAGATGGTACGACAAAGTTAATTTATACAAGAGCAAAACAAATGGGATATGCGGTTCAAGAAGTCAAAAAAGGAACCCAAACGCAATTAGTGTTAGTGAGGTACGAATAATGCCAGAGAAAAAAATTGTTGTAAATATTAGTGATACCGGCGAAATCGATGCCGAAACTTTCAATATGGAAGGCACTGAGTGCTTAGAAGAATTGGATAAACTTTTAAAGGATTTGGCTCTTGAATCGAAAACAACCAAAAAAGAAGATTTCTTTAGAAATTCCACAAAAGTCGAAAATACAATTAAAGTTAAAAAATGATTAGCATTCAAAGAATGATGCTTGTCGAAAATGAGCATCTCTACGGTCCCGGAAAAAGGTTGTTAATTTATTTAAAAGGCTGTTCCATACATTGCGAAGGATGCATTAATCCTCATTTATGGTCTTTTGAAGGCGGGACCCCTCTGTCATCTGAAGAAATAATGAAAATTATTGCAGATAACGATCTCGATGGCATTACTCTTCATGGTGGAGAGCCATTGGATCAAGCAGACGATTTGCTTCAAATAGTTAAAGACATTAAATCAAACAATAAAACAGTTATTTTGTTTACTGGATATATAAAAAAAGAAATCAGCGGCAATAGACTCAAGGTATGGAACTTGGCCGACATTGTAGTGGCTGGAAGGTTCAAATTGAAAAAAAGAAATGTTTATCTTCAATTTAGAGGATCTACCAATCAAAAGGTCTATATGCACAAAGGCAAATATAAAGATTATAAATTGAAAGATGGATATACCGCCGCAATGTTCACAATTGGTGAAAATGGCGAGATGGACGTCAACGGCTTTTTAACAGAAGACATCGCAGAATTGATGAAAATTAAATAAATGTACCCAATATATGGACAAAATCACAAACTACAATTCGTTTACGGTATCTTGTAACTAAGAGAGGTAAACAAATGGAAATTGCACCAGTATTTACAGTTTTAGGTATTATTAATACAGTTATTAGTGTAATCGCATGTCCGATTATCGCAGGACACAAAAACAGAAGCGTGGCTGGATGGATCTTCGGGGGCTTATTTCTAGGCCTTATTGGATTAATCATTGTGGCTTGCCTTCCAAGCAAAGATTATTAATAAAAAGAGAATCTTGAATGCCTAACCTAATGTTATTTCTAAATCTAAAATGTTTCAGACAGAAATTGAGTGGTATAATTATATTGTTCAGAAATTGTAACATACGAATTTAACTTTAATGTTTCTCCTCATTTTAGTTGGTTCGGCCACGATTGGTGTTATGAATTTCTAGAACATGAAAGGAGACTTTTCTTTTATGAAAGAGAAAGTAAAGAAGTGGTGGTCGGACTTCAAACAATTCGACTGGAAGATGTATTTGGCACTTTGTTTATTAGCTTTGGTGCCTGCTATCTATCAAACAGTTATAACAAAGCTAATAACATCCACAACAAGCCCCGGCAGCTTAGATATTGTCGGACAAATGGAATGGTTTGATCTTATTGATGAAACCATCTGTGCCTTCTTAATCGTGCCTATGTATTCCGTATTATCAAAGGCACATAAACGAGAAGATTTTAATAAAGTAGTATTTAAATTAGGAATCATAGTGGTGGGCCTATATGCATTGTTCTCACTGGGAACATTCTTTTATGGCATCCATATGGTTTCCTTTATGAATCCTGGTGAGATTGATATTAACGCTGCTTATCGCTATCTATCTTTAGAAACAATTGCGTTCATGATTGGTATAGTTTTCAGCTATGTTAGCGTTGTCTTTATTGTCATTGATAAATCTAGATACATGTATGCTTTCTTAGTGGCCAAAATCCTATTAGCGTTACTTTCAGATTTTGCCTTAATTCCTAGCATGGGCATTGATGGTATAGCGGTATCTAATATCATCGCTAATACGATTATGGGTGGCTTAGGT
>CAJOLV010000007.1 GCA_905235515.1 uncultured Bacilli bacterium
AGGACATTTATATGTTTCTTTAATAATTTTAGTGACTTTCACATTTATTGGATCTGCATCAATTTGATATCTAACTTTTTCTCCAATTTTAACTAAGTCCCTTCCACATGTTGGACAAACTAAAGTATCTGGCTTAAGAACGATCACATCAGAAACATATTTTTCAAAATCAATATCTTCAAATTTCTTCTTTCTAGGAGAAGCTTTTTTATCTTCTTTAATAATCTCTTCAACTTCGTTAATTACAACTTTATTAGTCTTTTCGGTTTTAGGAACAAATTGTCTAACATAAGCGATAGTCTTCTTTTCTTTTTGATACATTAAAGCAAGAAGAGCTTTTTCTTTTTCTTTTCGTTCATTAAATAGTTCGGCTTTAAGCTTATTATTTTCTTCTTCTAACTCTTTAATGCGTTTTAAAGCTTCTTCTAGATTCATATCAATAGTGTATCAAAATAATTTTAAAATTACAAAGTAATTTTAATTAGTAATAGATTAATAAGATAATTATAATAAAAAG
Organism: uncultured Bacilli bacterium; assembly: GCA_905235515.1. Classification (GTDB taxonomy): domain Bacteria; phylum Bacillota_I; class Bacilli_A; order RFN20; family CAG-826; genus CAJOLV01. Next base: position 518 of record CAJOLV010000007.1, read on the forward strand.
AGACTTATTAGTCCCTTAATAATATTTCACATCTAGTTGAGGCTTTACTTTATGTTCGATAACATCAAGTCCTTTGAATAGCCAATCTAATTGCCTTTTATCGATGTTTATTCTTTCTCCGATTTCTGGCCATTTAAAATTACCAACGGTGATTTTGTTTTGTAATAACCAAAAGCCATATTCGTTTTCATAATAGATTTTGACCATTTTCTTGTTTCTAGCACAGAATATAAAAACAGAATTAATAATTTCAGCAGGAGAAAAATTAAAAGCGACAAGTTGCTGTATTTTCATTATTCCCATCTTCATGCTTGTCGGTCCTGAATATAAGTGAATTTGGTTTATGCAGTCAAACTTAATCATAATATTTTATCCAGGATTTTCATCGCTTGTTCTAATGAGGTGGTGATTTTAAGGTTCTTATATTCAATAACGACTATCGAATGATCAAATCTAGAGAAGTGGCGTGATTTCTTGATTATTTCATTGTCAGTTAATATGTTCATAGTCGCATCATTTGATTTAATCAAATTGTTTGGACTGTTTTCATCAAAGTTTAATCGAACGAATCTTCCTTCAATATCGTGATATGCATCAACCCATGTTCTAAATGTTTCTCTATTTAAGCCATTTCTATCGGCGAATGTTTTAACGGGAAGACCTGATACTTTCCATTTCTTAACAGCTTCCATTCTCTCAAAATCTGTATAGTATTTCCGTGACATAAAAAGCTCCTTTCGTAACGAAAAGAGCATATATTCATACAAAAAATGTTGGTAGGGTGTTATTTAACGACGTTTACAATGATTTAGTGAATGGTTTTCCAAACACTATATTTTCTAAAACATACTGAGCAAAAGCGCCATAAGTGGTAAAAAATATATACTTTTGGCGGAATTGCGTGGAGGATGATACTATGATTGTTGGAAGAAAAAAGAGCTAGATTATCTTAGAAATACAATAAATGATGATAAATCTAATTTCATTGCCATATATGGAAGGAGAAGAATTGGAAAGACTTTTTTGGTTAATGAAGCGTTTAATTATAAATTTACTTTTAAAACAGCGGGCCTTGCTCCAAACAAGGAAAACCCTAAATCATCGAATAAAGCCGCTCAAATAAAACATTTTGTAGAAAATTTAAAAAAATATGGAATGGATATTAATGAGAAAGTTGAAAACCGGGAAAAAGTTTTTTCATTATTGGATGATTTTGTAAAAAATAATTCAATTAAGTCTGCAATTCACCTTATTCTAGTTACGTCATATGGTTTAAATGATAAGTCAAAACTAAATTTAGTAACTAAAGTTTTGACTTTGTAAGACCTATTCATATAGGCATGAGTTAAATGTGGAATTCCTTTTATTGTTTATAAGTGAGTTTCAAATTTTCACGATTATGATAGGGGTTGCACTCTCTTGAGGTAAAGGGGGTTGCAATTGCGCGAAGGTTTGTACAAAATGGTGAAATTCCCCTAATGGAATAGGTTTTCGTATTTATATTATAATAGTGGGCACATGGATGAACTCTCTGGGGTCCATTGAATTGCGGGAATTGACTCCCGTTTTTTTCTTTTAAATCTTTATGAAAAGCAAAAAAAGAATTAGACATTTATGTCGATGAAACAGGCGATGAGTTCCAATATTGCAAGGCTAATCCACTATATATTATTTCTTTTGCGTGCGCTGAAAATGTTAAACTAAATGACTTCGCCGTTATCTATCTAGAGTCAGTATGATGCGAATTATTGCTTACCATTATTATTTTGAAGAACTGTACATTTTTATGGACATTATTCTTTGTGATTAACATAATTTAGTCATGAAAATTAGAACACTTTATCACGGCGTGATGTCGTCATCGGATATCGTGCTGACGATAATTATTTCAATTACGCTTGGAATTTCTTAAATAACGTTATTTCATTAGAAAAAATCTCAAATTGTTTCAAAGGGAAGAGAAAAAACATTTATAATCATCATTGGATATTTGTTGAATAATAACAATAATAGTAATTGGTAAACTATATGGAAAAGAAAAACAAGCACTTATTCTTCTGGATTGCCTTTCCAATTGGATGGACAATTATTTTAACATTCATTATTTTTTATTTTGATTTGGCTAATGGTCCATTAATTTGGTTCATTTTAGAATTGACTCTCTTAGTAGCGTTCTTTCTTATCAGGGTCTTGTTCAGAGATAAGAAGAAATGGATGAGATTATTAACGTGGGTTGGTTTTGTTTTTACCACAATTGCTATTATGAGTTTTAATCAAACGCCATATCGAAAGAAAAGTGCAGCGTATTATAAAAATCCTGAATTAATCGCCGAACCTTTGCAACTTAATCAAGGCAAAGTTCAAGGTTTCTATAATGAAGATAAAAGCGTTCAAGTATACGCTGGTATACCATACGCCCAAGCGGAAAGATGGAAAGAACCAAAAGAATATACTTGGGAAGGCACTCTTGATGGTAGATATTTTGGAGCGAGAAGCATGCAACCAAAATCTAGTTCATTAATGAATTCTTTAGTGGATATGTATTCCGAAGGTGGATGGCATCCAAATTTCAAAATGCAACCTCACCAAGATAGAGAAGAAGGTGGATTATATTTAAATATTTGGAAACCAAATACTGCTGATACTAATTTACCAATCTTATTCTATGTTCATGGTGGTTCTTTAACTACTGGCTCAGGTGCGGACGATAATATCAATGGTGAAACCATGGCGAAACACGGTGTCATTATGATCACCATTCAATACCGTTTAGGTATATTTGGTTATTTTGCTCACCCAGATTTAAAACAAGAAGCCTTAAATGAAACAGGTCATGCGACAACTGGTAACTATGGTTTGTTGGATCAAGTGTTTGCCTTAAAATGGGTCAATGATAATGCAGATAAATTTGGTGGTGATAAAAACAATATCACTATCGCAGGAGAAAGCGCCGGTAGTTCCAGTATCTCCGCCCTATGTTCAACCCCGTTAGCGAAAAACCTATTTAAAAACGCTATCGGTGAATCATCATCTTTAGTAATTAGGAAAGTTCCTCATACTTATAGAACTGAAAAAGAGGCCTATGAGACTAGTGAAAAAATTTTAAAAGAATTCAAATGTTCAACTATTAATGAATTAAGAAAAATTAAAGCAGAAAAATTAGTGGAAACATCATATTCAAATTCAGCAATGATGTTAGATGGTTATGCCTTAACTAAAGATCCATATCAAGTTTATAAAGATGGTGAGAATAATGAGCAAGCCTTATTAAATGGCTATAATGTCAAAGAAGCTGATGCTTTTGTTGTTCCAATGTATCTTTTATCTCCAACTAATAAAAAGAATATTACCGATAGATTGATTAATACATTTGATAAAGAATGCGCTAATCAAATCTGTGCTTTATATAAAGATGAAATTGATAAAGATGCTTTTAATACATTTAATGAAATCTTTACAGTTTACTGGTTTGTTTTACCACATCATTCTTGGTCGAATATGGCAAGAGCAAATGGTTTAGATGTATATAGATATCAATTCACTAAAGAGAATGGTTATTATGGAACTTACCATTCTGGTGAAATAGTGTATGCTTACGGAAATCTTCATTTAAGTGATAAGCAATTTGCCTATGATAAGAATGATTATCAATTAGAAAAGACAATGACAAATTATTGGGTCAATTTCGTAAAGACAGGTAATCCAAATGGAGAAGGTTTACCGGCTTGGAATAAATATTCATCGGATACCGATAAAGTCATGGAACTAGGCTCACATGTCGGACCTATCGAAGATAAATATTTAGCGCTTTATGACATCATAGATGCGTTCTTGTTAAGACAGATTGAGCAGGATAATTAATAGTATGTTGTTTTTAGGCAAAAATATTAAATTAGCAATTTTTGATTTAGATGGCACTTTGATAGAATCCACCTCAATTTGGACAGATATTGATCGAATGTTTTTTGCTAAACGAAACATGGAGATTCCTCCTACTTATGGAACAGAGATTGCACACGTAGGTTTAAATAAGGCCGCTAAAATAACAGTGGAAAAATATCTCCCAAATGAAGATGTTGAATCTATTAAAAAGGAATGGCTAGACATGTCTATTCAAGCATATAGAGAAACAATCCCTTTAAAGGAAAATGCTTTAGAAGTATTAAAAATCCTTCATGATAATGGAGTGATTATTGCTTTGGCGACCGCGAACAGTAAAGACATCTATGAGCCATGTTTAACGCGATTGAAAATGTTTGAACACTTCGCTACAATTGTGGATGTTAACTCTTGCAAGGAAGGCAAAAACTCTCCTGAAATCTATGACAAAATTGCCACTATGTTTGGCGTTAAAAGAGAGGAAACGGTCATCTTTGAAGATATGTTAGTTCCTATCAAAACAGCATTTAAGGCTGGCTATAATGTAGTGGGGGTTTATGACAAATATTCAACCAAAGATGAAAAAGTGGTAATTAATAATAGCCACTTATATATCAAAAACTATTTAGAGATTATTAATCTTTTAAAATTGATTTAAACTATTATGACTTTTGAAATATTAATACAAATTATCTTTTTAGGAATAGGTTTATCCGCTGATGCATTTTCGGTTGCTTTAACCGATGGATTAACATATTCAGATATCAATAAGAAGAAATCGTTCTTTATCGCTTTTGTCTTTGGCTTTATGCAAGCTCTCATGCCATTGATTGGTTTTTGGCTTGTTGAAGTAGTGGAAATCACTGCTGGAGATATTGCTGGAGAAAATGCTGGTCAAGTGATGGCCACAGTGGTGTGCTGGATTGCTTTTGCCTTGCTCTTATTTATCGGCATAAAGATGCTTATTGAATCTATATTAGAAATGAAAAAACCAGCGGAGGAAAAAGAACCAAAGAAATTCTCCCTTAAAGAAGTGTTGTTATATGGCATCGCTACTGCGATTGATGCTTTAGCGGCTGGTGTTGCTATGCATACTGGCATTTCAACTACATCGACTGTGTGGTTACATGTTTCTATTATTTTAGTATTAACATTCTCCATCTCCTTATTTGGTTTGTTCTTAGGTAAACAAATCATGAAATTGTTAAAGGGTAAATACGAGATATCTGGCATTATTGGTGGTATTATTCTCATCTTGTTTGCGGTCTGGGTCATACTCAGCCATTATTTAGGTATTTAACATTTAAAAACCGATAGATTAATCTAATTCGTCAACAAGGTTGGGCTTTTTTACATAAACAATTGCAAAATAAAATGATAAAATTAATTCAAAACGGGGTGTTAATTATGCAATTAGTAATTTTAGCGGCAGGTATGGGCTCCAGATTCGGTGGCCTTAAACAAATGGAACCAATGGATGATTATGGAAATTTCATCCTTGATTATTCGGTTCACGATGCCTTATTAGCGGGTTTTGATTCCGTTATTTTCATTATCAAAAAAGAGCATTTAGAAATATTTAGAGAAACAATTGGCAAACGCGTTGAACCATTAGTGAAAACACAATATGCTTTCCAAGATTTAAACGATTTACCAGAACCATATAAATGTCCAGAAGGTAGAAGTAAACCATGGGGCACCGCTCATGCGATATTAGCGGCAAGAGATTTAATTAATGATGATTTTATTATCATCAACGGCGATGATTACTATGGTCAAGAGACCTATAAAGTCGCTGCAGAATACTTAAAGAAATTACCAAAAGATAGTAAAGGTAAATATGCAAATGTAGCCTTTAGAGTGGCTAATACACTCGCTGAAAACGGCTCAGTTAAAAGAGGTGTTTGTTTTCAAGATAAAAAACATTTCTTAACTAAGATGATTGAATCTAGTGTGGAACGCGATAAAGATGGTGTTATTAACGCTACTCCATTAGATGAAAAGATTCCTCCATTTAAATGTGATGATAGTCAATTAGTGTCTATGAATCTATTTGTCTTTACAAAAGATGTGATGGGATTATTAAAAGAAAAATTTCCAGCATTCTTAAAAGATAATATTAGTAATCTCAAAAGCGAATATCTCATTCCAGAAGTGGTGAGCGAAATAGTGGGCGAAGGTAAAGCTACACTAGAATTATTAGAAACTCCATCAGTCTGGTATGGGGTAACATATCGAGAAGATAAACCATCAGTAGTTAAAGCCTTAAAAGACTTCACTGATAAGGGTTTATACAAAAAAGGATTGTATTAAACAATCCTTATTTTTTATCCATTGAATGATGATTTTAATGGACAAGTTCTATTAAAGATTAAATGTTCTTTACTAGATTCTTTATCTGTACAGAAATAACCATTTCTAATGAATTGATATCTATCTAATGGTTTTGTATTAATTAATGAAGCTTCCACAAATCCTTCTAATTTAATCCAAGAATTTGGATTTAATCTTTCAATGAAGTCTTTACCTTTAGTTTCTTCAGTTTCATCAAACACTAGAGGTTCATATAAGTTAAAGGTAGCAGGTAATGCCGTAGTGGCCTCGACATAATGAATCGTGCCATTGGGTTTTCTGCCTTCAAAGCCACTGCCAGATTTTGTTTCCGGATCATATGTACAATGTAATTCAACAATATTGCCATCGTTATCTTTAGTAACTGAATTACATCTAATGAAGTAGGCGTGCATTAATCTCACCTCATCACCAAGAGATAATCTCTTCCATTTACGATTTGGTTTTTCTTCAATGAAGTCTTCTTGTTCAATATATAGATATTTACCAAAGGCAATTTGTCTAGTTCCTAAAGCCTCATTTTCCATATTGTTAGAAGCTTCTACATATTCAATTTGACCTTCTGGATAATTATCAATAACCACTTTTAATGGATGAAGGACCGCCATCGGGCGAGTAGCGATTAATTTTTGTTCTTCTCTTAAGAAGTAATCTAGATTATCAGCATTAGTAGTGGAATTAATTCTGGATAATCCAGTATAGATAATAAAGTTTTTAATACTTTCAGCGGTAAATCCTTTTCTCTTAAGACCAACTAATGTTGGCATACGTGGATCATCATATCCTGTCACATAATGACCTTCCACTAATTGACGTAAGTATCTTTTTGACATCACTGTATTAGTGATATTTAATCTACCCCATTCATATTGATGTGGGACATGTTCCATTTCACATTTTTCAACAAACCAATCGTATAGGACTCTATGGTTATCATATTCTAAGGAACAAAGAGAATGAGTGACTCCTTCAAAAGCATCTTGTAATGGATGAGCAAAGTCATACATTGGATAGATACACCATTTGTTACCTTGTCTATGATGTGAAACATGTAAGATACGATACATGACTGGGTCTCTCATATTAATGTTAGGAGATGACATATCAATCTTTGCTCTTAAGGTTTTTTCACCATTACCATATTTACCTTCTCTCATCTCTTCAAAGAGTTTTAAATTCTCTTCAACAGATCTATTTCTCCATGGAGATTCTTTACCAGGTTCGGTAAGAGTGCCTCTATATTCAGTCATTTGTTCCGGAGATAAATCATCAACATAGGCTAAGCCTTTTTTAATTAAAAGAATGGCTTTTTGGTATGTTTTTTCAAAATAATCACTACCAAAATAAATATTCTTTGGTGTATAACCCAACCATTTTAAATCCTCAATAATCGCATCGACATATTCCGCACCTTCATTAACAGGATTAGTGTCATCAAATCTCAAATTAGTGTAACCACCAAAAGCTTTAGCTAATTCAAAATCATTAACAATGGCTCTCGCGTGACCGATGTGCAAATAAGCATTTGGTTCAGGTGGGAAACGAGTGATAATTTCTTTCACTCGACCTTCTTCAAGGTCTTTTTCCATGATTGTTTTGATAAAGTTATTGATTTCTTCCATATTAGAGTCCTCGGAGATATTTTACCTTGATAATTATTTATCGCAACAAGAATTCCTTTATTCTATTAAGTAATTCTTCATTAGATTGATAAGAGAAATCATCAGTGTCTATTTCAATTATTTCTCCAATCATTTTTTCTTTTTTACGATCTTCACAATATTTTTTAAATGATTGATAGTCATTGAGCATATTAATCGCATGGACTGGATGTCTAGTCTCATGATCTCTTCTATTCACATATCTTTGAAATAAGATTTCTGGAGATCCTACTAGATTAAGATTAAGAATTTGATAATTGTATTTATTAGCAATAGTGGAAATCTTTTTTAAATAATCTTCATGAAAGTTTGCTTCTAGTATCAAATCGGCGTTTTCACGAGCGTTTTTAATAAAAACATCTACTAACATATCCATCGCTTTAATCGATAAGAGATGGCTTTCTTGATATGTAGAACAAGGTGATTGGTCCGCTAATCGCTCTTTATATTCATCTTTAGTGAATAATGGAAGATTAAATCTTTCACTTAATAATAAAGCAAAGTGACTTTTACCAGTTGCGATATCACCGTTAACAAGAATTAATTTATTCATATCTTTCCTTTAAATCCAAAAATTTGGCAATTCGATTATTAATTACATCATCTAAATGTATTTCTTCAGTTACTCTTTTAAATCTTCTTGTGAATTGTTGCTAATCTAATTCTCTTTTTCGTTTTTAAACCAATGTCTTGGAAAGTTCTTCCTAATTCATCATCTTTAGCAATTAAAGTTAAATCACTATCTAATTCACCAAGTACATGTAGTACCGCACAATAAGAGCCAATAGAAACACTAGGGCATCCTTTTTCAATTTGCCATAAAATCACCTAACGTTTAATATAATAAACAAAACAGGCCAAAACGTAAATTTTATTAAGCATAAGATAAAAAAAGGATGTGGTTGCCCACATCCTAATTATATGTGAGAAGAATTATTCAGCTTTTTCTTCTTCTGCTGGTTGAGCTTCTTCTTGAGTAGGAGCTTCTTCCTCTTTTGGTTCTTCTTTCTTTTTCTTTTTACCAAAGAGTTTTTTGAAGAGACCTTTCTTAGATTCATCAACATCAGCGTTTGGATTACTACCTTCAGCGATTAATTCAACTTTTTCAAGTTCGCCTTCTGGTTTTGGTCCAACTTCGAGAACTTCAACAGAACCTAATGCGAGGTTTTCTTTACTCACTGCGTCAAATAAGATGACGCCATCACCGATGATGTCGAATTGAATTTCTTGGTCAACTTTGTAGTCAATGGAACCAAAGACAACCGCGGAGAGGATATCACCACCAAAGTTAATTTTAACTGTGGTTTCCATACCGGTTGGAAGAGTGGAATAGGCTAAGCCAGATAATTTACCTTTATTAACGATTGGTAAGAATTCTGGACGAATACCGATAACGGCTTTTTCACCCAATTCTTCTAAGCCTTTAATAGCTTCTTTAACTTTGAATTTAGCTTTAACGCCTAAGAAGTTCACTGTGACTTCATTTTCTTTCTTTTCAAGAACCTTAGCAGGAATGAAGTTCATGGTTGGGTTACCAACGAAGTCTGCAGCGAATAAGTTGACTGGTTTTTTATAAACTGTTAATGGAGCATCTAATTGATTAACAACAGCGTTATTCATTAAACAGATTCTCGTTGCCAAGGTCATCGCTTCGAGCTGATCGTGTGTAACATAGATGAATGTAGAATCTGTATCGCTATGTAAACGTTTTAATTCTGTTCTCATCTCACCACGAAGTTTGGCGTCTAAGTTAGATAATGGTTCATCCATAAAGAGAACCTTTGGTTTGGTCGCTAATGTACGTGCAATAGCGACACGTTGTTGTTGACCACCAGAGAGTTCTGCTGGATAACGATCACGGAATTGAGTAATCTTAAGCATTTTAAGAACTTCATCAATTCTCTCTTCCATTTCCGTTTTTGTTAAGTGACGATAGTTCTTTAATGGAAGAACTTTTTCATTCTTTGCTTCTTCTAAGCGGACTTTTAATTCTTCTTTTTTAGCAGGATCTTCTTCTTGCTTTAAAAGATTTGTCAAACCTTCAATTTTGTCTGGATCTGGACCTAAGATTGGATCCCCGTTTTTATCTAATTTATCGGATTCAATCTTTAAATTTTCCAAACCAAAACGAATGTTTTTATAAACGGTCATATGTGGCCATAAGGCATAGTTTTGGAATAAGAAACCGATATCACGACGAGCTGGGCTCAAATTGATACCATTTTCTGCATCAAAGACAACCTTATCACCGATGATGATACGACCTTCTGTTGGAGTCTCTAAACCAGCAATCATACGGAGAGTGGTGGTTTTACCACAACCAGATGGACCGAGGAGTGTGATGAATTCACGATCTTCAATAGTGAAATTTAAATCTTTAGCACCATAGAAGTCGCCCCAACGTTTTGTAACATGTTCTAATACAATTTTTGGCATAATATTAACCTCCGATGCCTTTATCAATAGATGCGCCTGTTAACTTATTGACACCAATGTTAATAAGAACAACTAAGACGACTAATAGTAAGTTCATAGCGTTAGCGAGCTGATCCGCACCAAAGTTTTGTAAATAACCAAGGTAGTTTGTCGCTAAAGTTTTTTCTGAAGTGACTAATGTAAACAGTGTGTATTCACGCATACATGATATAAATGGTAATAAGTATCCACTCATGAAACTTGCCTTTTGAATCGGGAAGATGATACGTGTCATTCTCTTATGCCATGGAGTGCCGACAATGATTGCAGCTTCTTCAATTTCTCCAGAGAGCTGTAACATAGCGTTTGTACCGCTTCTGGAAGCAAATGGAATGAATTTAATACCACCAACAATAATGACAATACCCATAGCGGATAATTCACTTGTTGTAGTAGTAACATCAAGGAATGAGAATGTTTTTGTCTTAATAAGAGCAAAGAATACCGCACCGAATGAAAGGGCTGGAATTAAGTATGGTAAGAAGGAAACTGTACCAATATAGCTTGCTAATTTGCCACGTCTATTGTGGCTAACAGCGTAGCCAATCAAAATACCAAATGTTCCACAAATTAAAGCAACAATGAAAGAAACTAATAAGCTTCTTCCAAAGGAAGCCATAATTGTTTTGTTGTGAAAGACACCAACTTGGACACCGAATCTTGACTCAATATATGGGTCATTAATGACGCTGTTTTTCGAGAACCAATAATTCCATGTGAATGTTGAAATATCACCTGGAGTGGATTCTAATGATTCTAATGCGAAAGAGAGTAGTGGGACGATAGAGAAGAAGACGACAATGAGAATGACGATTGTGGCGATAACCCATTTCATCCACTTCAAATCAATTTTGGAAATTTGACCAGATTTACCAGAAACTGTGGTAAAGCTTCTTCTTGATTTAGTAAACCAGTTATTTATCGTTAAGATGAGAATAGAGAACACCATTAAAATGGTGGCAATAACATAACCGGTTCCCCTAACACCAGTCGTTAAAGCTGCTCTCAACTTAATTGAAATAGCGTCAAAGCTACCATCTCTATTTAAATAGAATGGAACTGTATAACTGGAAACTGATCCTGCGAAAACTAATAAGATTGTGGAAATCATCGCAGGCGCAACGATAGGAAGTGTAATCCTTCTTAAAATCTTAAATCTAGAAGCTTTTAAGACGATTGCAGCTTCTTCAAGGTTAGCATCCATATTTCTTAAAATGCCACCAATTAAAATATAAGCGAATGGAGTGTAGTGAATGCCCATAACGAAGGCTGTTGGCCAAAAGCCAAAGACTAACCATTGTGGTGTATATACTCCAAAAAATTCTTCAAGCATACCGCAACCAGGAGCGGCGGCAATGTGGGAATTCTTGAAAAAATTTGTCCAGAACATGGCCAATGACCATGATGGAATAATATAAGGGAAAATAAATACAGTTGAGATAAATTTCTTAAATGGAATGTTGGTTCTTGTGACTAAGAAAGCCATAATTCCACCCGCACCAACTGAGATTAAACACGCGACAAGCGACATTAATATTGAACGATATAAAGGAGTCCAGAAGAAGTTAGCGGAGAACCCGGCAGTAGTTTTATTAGCTAATAAGTATGGCCAATATAATATAGTGAGGTCTCCACGTTTAAGTTTGAGATTAAGATTCTCAAATTCTTCTTTTAATGCTCTTGCCTCTCCACTTGACTGAACAGTGAACGATCCTAAAACCATTTTAATTAGAGGATAGATAACTGCTAACGTTAAGAAGATTGCAAAAAAGACAGTGATAATATTTTCAGGTTTAGAAAAATAACGCTTGATGCTGTTTAATACTTTTTTTAAGCGATGGGAGAAAGTTTCCTTTCTTTCTATCGCCATTGAGTTATCAGACATAATTTTCTCCTGTAATAATTAATAAGGCGAGGGGACAAGGATTGTCCCGCCCGCCTTTATTTAGTTTTAAGCAATAAGTTTATTTGAATTATGCTTTGTTGCTGCTAACCATTGTTAAGATAGCATTGATTGTGGACTTTCTAACGTTCTTTAAATACTCATAGTTTTCGTTGAGTTCTTTTTCCATGTGTGTTTCTTTGGTCCAGTCACCTTTTGCATATCTGAATGTGCTGTCAGCTTTACCTGGGTAGTAGTAACCATATTGGTTAGCTGGGTTACCTTGGGCATCTGGGTTTTTACTGTTATAAATTGCTGTTGTATATGTTTCTTGCTCTAACATTGTACGAGCGAATAAGCATGCTGTATATGGGAATTTGGCGTTGTTAATGATTTGGGAATCCATGCAGTACATGAAACCATTGAAGCCTTCGATTTCCCAATCCCATTTAACTGTATCCATAGCACAGATTTTACCAGCGTTTTCGCCTTCTTTAATAACTAAATCTTTTAAGATTGGATCTGTATCTTGGCCTTCGATTGCGTAGAATTTGCCAACTGCATCTTTCATTTTTGCGAAAGCACCATAGTAGACGTACCCAGCATTCCAGTCATCTTTCAATTGTGTTTCTTTCATGGCTGTACCATCAGATGTGTGCCAACGTGTAACGTTTTTAATTAATTCTGCAACCCATTGTTGACCGGCGTTTTGATAGTCACCAGATTGTTCCCAATCTTTTCCATAGTAGCTCTTATATGCTTTGAGAATTCTGTCTTGGTTTTCTTCAGCATAAGCACTGACTAAGAAGGACATATTGATTTGTTCTGTGTCAGGTTTTTGGAAAGATAATTTGTCAAGGTGTTCTGGGTCCGCATCAGTACCGGCTAATTGCCAGATGTTATGTAATGTTTTACCAGTAATATGTGTGAAGTTGCTGTTTGTCCAGAATAATTTATTGAAGTGGACACCAAACAATGGTGTTTTTCCTTCTTCTGGTAAACCTAAAGCATCCACATCACTTGGAACATAGTTGAATAAGATACCATCTTCGAGATAATCGGAGAATGAACGAGCATCTTGTGCTAATGCATAGTCAGCGAAATATTGTCTTTCGGCTGTGTCTAATGCTGTTAATAATTGATAGTCCTTATAACCATTGTTAACGTTGATGTTGTCACCTTCTTCTTTACCTTCGGTGTACTTTAACCAATCGTATTTTCCTGCAACGGTTTTTGCAACAGACTTAAGAACAGAAGTTAAACCGACGACTTTGAATTGTTGTCCTGGTTGTGCTTCGACTTCTTCTCTTGAAGCTTGCTCGAGCTCTTCAAGAGTCATCTTGCTAGCTTTGCTAACTGCTAAAGCAGTACCAGTGAGTTCTTCATCGTCACCACCAGCATTATCACCACAAGCAACGAGTGTGCCAGATGTTAATAAGAGGGCAGAAACGATAGCAAAAATTTTACTTTTTTTCATAAATACCTCCGTAAAATTTAAATAGCAAAAATACAGGTACAAAAAACAACGATATTGTTCATTAAATACATGTATACATATTGCTTTGCATAAGTAGAATAACATATCTGAGATATTGTGCGCAAATACTTTTTTTATTTCGAGCGCATAGGCGCGCATGCTTAGTTTGTTTAGGATTTAATTAACAAATAGAATCAATGTTTAACTAAGATTATTTTTGTGAGTCAGCCAACAAAAAACGCCCACAAATGTGAGCGTTCATTTTTGCGATTTTAGAATTTAGTCTTTAGCGTGACCAGCAGAGTGGAAAACATTGACTAATTTATCAGCGACTAATTCTTCAATAGCGTTTAAGCCACCATTGATAAATAATCTAGCATCAAATGATTCTGGATGTTCAACGAGAGCTTGTCTCATGCCGCCGACATAAGCGACTCTGATATCGGTACCGACGTTGATCTTAGCAACACCTTTTTGGCTTGCTTCGACTAACATTGCTTCTGGGATACCAATGGCTTCTGGCATACAGCCACCATAGGAATTTAATCTCTTTAATGCACTAGCTGGAACACTGGATGCACCATGTAAGACTAATGGATAACCAGGCATTCTTTCAGTAATTTCTTTTAAGATATCAAATCTTAATTGTGGTTTTTGACCTGGTTTGAATTTATATGCACCGTGAGCGGTACCAATAGCAATAGCTAATGAATCAATACCAGTTCTCTTGACGAATTCTTCAGCTTGATCTGGGTGAGTGAATTGTCCGTATTTATCATCGACAACAACATCTTCTTCAATACCAGCAATAGCGCCTAATTCAGATTCAACAACAACGCCTCTTGCATGAGCATATTCAACAACTTCTTTAGTTTGACGAATATTTTCTTCAAAATCATAGGCAGAAGCATCAATCATTACTGATGTGAAACCGATATCAACACATCTCTTGCAAAGTTCAACACTCTTACCGTGGTCTAAGTGGAGAGCGAATGGGATGGTGATTTCTTTAGCTGCGCATTCACAGACTTGGCGAATATAGTTTTCACCGATGAATTGAAGAGCACCGCTAGAAATAGCAATGATTAATGGTGATTGTGTTTTTTCACCTGCTCTTAAAACTGCCTTGAGAATATCAACGTTATCAACATTAAATGCTCCAATGGCATAGCCGCCTTTTTCGGCTTTTTCAAACATTTCTTTTGTAGTTACTAATGGCATAGTAAATCCTCTCTTTCCTTTTACATTTTAGCGATTTTATTTGCGCTTTGAAAAACATTTAGTAATTTTTCTTTGACTAGTTGCTTGCTTAACTGACGGGCTGGAACTAAGAAATTTCTAGGCTCAAACTTATCTTTTTTCTCGTTTAAGGACATTCTTAATCCTCCAACAAATGCGACACGGAAATCTGTGCCAATATTTATTTTACATACCGCAGTACGCGCAACCCTTTTTAATAATTCTTCTGGAACACCTTTTGTTCCTTTTAGTTCTCCGCCATTATCGTTGAATATGTGCAAGTATTCATCTGGTATGGAACTTGAACCATGTAGCACAAGTGGAAAACCAGGAAGCATTTTTTCGACTTCTGCAATTAAGTCAAATTGTAATTCTGGTTCTTCTCCTTCTTCGAATTTGGCTAAACCATGTTTTGTACCCATTGAAACCGCTAAAGAGTCTACTCCTGTTCTTTCAACAAATTCTTTTACCATTTCTGGGTCGGTAAATTTTTTAAATCTTGGATCATCTCTTTTTGAACATGGACCCAATTCACCTTCGACTGTCACCCCATGTTTATGAGCGTAATCAACTACAGATTTTGTGATTCTTACATTATCCTCAAAATCATAAGATGAAGCATCAATCATCACAGATGTAAAACCCTCATCAATGCATGATTTACAAATCTCAAAACTAGCACCATGATCTAAGTGAATTGCCCATGGAATATGAATATCTTTAGCGGCAATTTCTAATATCTCTTTAATGTTTCCGGGATGGAAAAACTCCCTAGAACCCGCACTAAATGAGAGAATTATTGGAGAATTACATTCTTCTGCGGCTTCTAATGCGGCTTGACATTGGGTGAGAATATCAACATTAAATGCCCCAACAGCGTATTTGCCTTTGTAGGCATCTTCAAACATTTTTTTCGTATTAACAAGTGGCATAATCAATATCTTTCTTCTTTAATTCTTTTAAAGCTTCTAGGTCTCCAACTGGTAGACATAGTGGAGTAATAGAAATATAGCCTTGATCTGTCGCTGGTATATCATAAGTCGCATCAGATTTATCAACTTGATAGTCGTGATCAACTTTATAAATGTGTTTAGGAATATTATGAACATCCATATAGAAACTGGATGGTCGTGGATATAATCTAGTGAATTTAATACCTAATGGTTTTTCATATCTCGGTTCTTGCATATTCACGTTCAAGAAATATTTAGTGCTTGTTAAATCGTTATCAAGAATGTATTTAAATACTTTTTCCATCTCTTCATCGATTTGTGGATGACCCTCCACAAAGAATTTAGCAACAGAGAACGCAACAGCTTTTTGACCAAACATCAAAGCTTGATAACACGCTCCACAAGTGCCGGAATACATCGCATCATAAGACATATTGTAGCCATTATTAACGCCAGACACGACTAAATCAATTTTATCTTTTAAAAGTATGGAGGCAACAATCACGCAATCGGCAGGAGTGCCTTCTACTGACCAAGTTCTTTCATCAATGTTATGAATAACAAGATTCTTAAAGAAAGTAATACCACAAGATTTACCACTTTGATGGTAATGAGGAGCGATGACATAGACATCGCCATATTTCTTTAAGATTTCTTTTAAGGCTAGTAAGCCAGGGGCTAAGAAGCCATCATCATTGGTTAATAATATGTTCATTGTTGTTTTCTCCTTGCTCAGTGATTGCTTTTAAATTTTCAAATGGATTTGATAAGCTTTGATTAACTATGTTAACACGACCGGCAAAGTCATGAATTCCGCTATTGGAACGAGTGAATAATAACACTGCAGAATTAACGAAGAACGGGATAAATGAGAATGTTATTGCGTTAGCCCAGAAATATAAAGTAATAGGGCTGATAAATGTAAAAACCACGAATATCGCGTTTCTCAATAAGATTCTATCCCAGTAAACTGGACCCATCTCTTTACTATTCACTGGAATCAATTTTCCAATCATATATCCCAGAGTGCGATGTCTCTTATCAATTAATGGAATAGCGATATAAAATACACTGCTAGATATTATGACAATAATTAATATAGAAAAAGCCATACAATTAAAAGTCGTGTAATAAGATTCAATGATTAATGGATCCTCAAATAAAAAATCTAAGGCGCTGTTATATTGTTGTTCTAAAAATGCTTTCGCGGTGTCACCAGAAACATCGGCTTTTCTAACAATGTTATCACCATCTAATTCGTAATATCCGGAATTAAGTTTTGTTTCGTTATATTTATCAAGTTTATTATCTTTAACAGCTCTTTCATCTTCACTGTAATAAGCGGTGATAGGGATGTCATAGTTCTCTTCAGGTGTTTTAGTAGTGTCATAACTATCGCTAATAAGAACAAAACTACCATCCAAAGTGTTATATAAATGTGATGAATTATAAGCATCAACTATTTTGGCGGCTGCCTCGTTATAACCAAGACTTGGGAAAATAGTGAAATAAGTGACAGCAAACAAGCCACCTGCTAAGACAGCGGCAAAAAGAAAATCTAATAAACCAACACCAATACGTTTAATTAAAGAAGGACGAGCATTATCTTTTCGTCTCTCTTCTTCCATTAATTTCTTGTCGTAATGAGAAGGTTCTTTATCTGGAATATTAGCGATACTTTTTTGTATAGCTTCTTGTTTTCTTTGACTTTGTTTACTCATTTTTCGCGTACATTTTTTCAACAATTAGAGGATCTTCAGGACGACCAATAATTGGGTATTTCTTATCTAATTTGACTATTTCATTAAATTCTTCTTCACTTAATTCAAAATCAAATAAATCAAAGTTTTGGGCAATGCGACCAGCGTTACTACTCTTTGGAATGGCAATCATATTTCTTTGCAAAACAAATTTAATCGCAATTTGTGCGGGGGTTTTGCTATGATTTTTAGCAATTTCAACCAATTTTGGTTCTTCTTGAATTTCTGGTAGCACTCCATGACCAAGAGGAGCATACGCCATTATTGCACAGCCATATTTGTCATACCATTTTTGTTCTTCCCATCTTTGAGCGTAGATATTGGCTTCAATTTGATTGACCATTGGAGGTATCTCACAATTGTTTACTAAATCAATTAATCTACTTGGCTCAAAGTTAGAAACACCAATGGCTTTAATTCTTCCTTGCTTATAATAATCCTCTAATACTTTATAGGCGTGATAGTAGTTACCATATGGCCAATGGATTAATACTAAATCAATATAATCTAAACCAAGTTTCTTAAAAGATTCTTCTAATTTAGGAATCGGATCATCATGGTTTCTAAATCTTAATTTGGTGACAACAAAAAGCTCTTCTCTAGGAACACCAGATTCTTTAATGGCTTGTCCAACCATTTCTTCATTGGCATATACCTGAGCGGTATCTAATAAACGATAGCCAACTTTTAAAGCGGTTTTGATAACTTCTACGCCTTCACCTTTATCGTTAGCTTTATATGTACCAAAACCAAGTTGAGGAATTTTGACCCCATTTCTTAAAACTAAATATTTCATGCAACACCAGTATTTTACCATAATTAGATTGTTTTTTTAACAAAAATAATCTTATGAGAAAATCAGTTGTGATAGTCAACACTATCATTTTTGCTTCATTATTGAGAGTGTATCTATCATTTTGTTAAAATAAATGTGCTGTTTATTAAAGGAGTGTGATTATGGGCTCTAAAACTAGAGTTGCCAAGGCTTATACTGGCAACAAGGTTCCAAAGTTCACTAGATGGTTTTATCCATTCAGTGGCATTTTTCGTGATGCATGTTATGCATTAGTTGGTTCGTTCCTTCTTCAATACGCGATTACATCAGGTGTATTGAGTAGTGATTCCGCAGAATTTGCCAAGCAATACGGTGTTGTTACTATTGCGATGATGGTGGCGTTAGTATGGGATGGTATCAATGACCCAATCATGGGATTTATTGTCGAAAAGGTTCATTTCAAATTAGGTAAATTCAAACCTTGGATTTTGATTGGCGCTATCGGTAATACTTTTGCGGTCATGCTTTTATTCTTGGTTAGACCAGCAAATAGTTGGCTATTTGTTGTCCTTATGATTGTTTTCTATGTTTTATGGGATACATTCTTCACAATGAATGACATTGGTTATTGGGCAATGTTACCATCACTTTCAAGTGATGATAAAGAACGTGCCACCCTTACTTCCCGTGTCTCAATCTGTGCTGCTATTGGTGGTTTCTTAATGACTGGCGCTGCGACATTATTACCAACTATGTTCGGTGCTAGTACTGGTAAAGGTGCGGCGGCAGTTTATGGTGTCATGGCCATTGTTATTAGCTTATTATTCTTAGCATCTCAAGCCGCTGTTTTCTTCTTCTGCCAAGAGAAGGCCAGAGACTTAAAACAAGAAGAAGTTTCAGAAAAGTCCAGCCTCGCAGATCTATTTAAAATTGTTGGCAAAGATTCACAAATCCGTGTTGTGGTTATTGCAATGTTCTTATATTACCTCGCTAGTGGTGTATTAACTGGAGGCATTGGTCTTAATTATTATTATTTAGCGGTTGGATATGGTTCTTCTAGTGGTGGATTAGTCGTCACAGTTATTTCCATATTCTATGTCTTATCTATGATATCTTCACAAGCTCTATTCCCGATAATTGCCAAGAAAATGTCAAAACAAAAGATATTAACTATTGCAACAGTTATCGCAATGGCAGGAGCTTTAGGATTCTTATTAACATGCTTCCCAATCTTTGGTGAAAAACCATTATCATTAATCCTTAATGGCGCCGCTCCAGCCTATGGTTCTGGCATGGATTTTGGATGGGCTTTTGGTGGATTAATGTTCTGTAACTATTTATTCCCATTCGCCTTCTTCTTCGGTGCTGGTTTAGTCTACATGGTTATCTTGGTAATGTTCCAAGACTCCATTGATAACCATGAATATCAATTTGGTGAAAGAAAAGAATCTGTTATTTCTGCTTGGAGACCATTAGATGTTAAATTAGGCTCTGCTTTATTACGTGGGTTCCAATATTTAATTTTCTTATCAGCTGGCGTTATGGCGACAGTTAATGGCATTTCCACTGCAGAAGGTAATTTAAATTCTGGTGAATATAGCTCAGAACAATTCGTCTCTAAGATTTCTGAATTAATGGAAGGCGTTAATAGAACATCCTTAAATATTATTGGTTTATGGATCGCTATTATTCTTGTTGCTTGCTTTGTTGCCGTGTGGTGCCTCATCCACTTTGGATACAAGATTAATGAAAAACGTCACCAAGAAATTGTGGCTGAACTCGAACAACGTCACGCTGCATCTGGTTTTAATACCGATGAAGTTGAACAACCAATTCCTCAAGAATAGTTAATATTCAAAATAGTATGAAGACGCTACTTTGTAGCGTTTTCTTTTGTGACAAAAAATATAATAATCAATCTAGTGTGTTTCCAAATATTAGATAATCGTGTATA
Organism: uncultured Bacilli bacterium; assembly: GCA_905235515.1. Classification (GTDB taxonomy): domain Bacteria; phylum Bacillota_I; class Bacilli_A; order RFN20; family CAG-826; genus CAJOLV01. The sequence goes on from CAJOLV010000007.1 coordinate 20,925, forward strand.
ATAAAAACACTTAAAAAGGCGAAATAATAACCAATATTAAAAAAGTCTTTTTTTCTACATAAAGGAGATAATATTTATTATGAAAGACACCAATGCGTTTAGAACACGCGCTAAAGATGAAGTTGCAAAATTAGAAAAAGATGTATATGGCAGAGACATTAGCCATGAAGAAATTGAAATGGTATTCCTCACATACATCATGGGATATATTAAAGGAATGTTTGTTGTCGCAAGAAACACTTGTGGTAGAATTTACGAAGTAAGCAGCAATCCTCAAAACGGCAAATTCTATATCGACGTCTATAAAAAAGATGGGTCTAAAGTTGTCGCGGTTGAATAATATTAAACAAATACTATTAGATTAAGGAAAAGTGCAATTTTTGCATTTTTTCTTTATATAATCCTATTTATATATATAATATAAGCGTAATGAGGTGCTAATATGACATTAAAAGAATTACGCAAGAATTGCAAATTAACACAAAAAGAAGCCGCTGATGTAGTGGGTATGCCTTTAAGAACATTTGTTTCTTATGAAAGCGATGAAAATAATGTTGATCAAATTAAATTAGAAGGTATCAAAGATAGATTGATGGAATTTATGGCGAAAGATACCTCTATCTTAAAAGATAAAGTTTTATTAATTACCGGTGGAACAGGCTCCTTTGGCCACGCCGTAGTGGACCGCTTTTTAAATACTGATATTAAAGAAATTAGAATCTTATCTAGAGATGAAAAGAAACAAGATGATATGCGTAAAGCCTACAACAATGAGAAATTAAAATTCTACATTGGTGATGTGCGTAACTTAGATAGCATCGTGGATGCTTTTAAAGGCGTTGACTATGTTTTTTCCGCGGCAGCGTTAAAGCAAGTTCCTTCTTGTGAATTTTATCCAATGGAAGCTGTGAGAACTAATGTGATTGGTTCTGATAATGTTATTACTGCTTGTGTTCGTAATGGTGTCAAAAAAGCCATCTTTTTATCAACTGATAAAGCGGCCTATCCAATTAACGCAATGGGGATATCAAAAGCCTTAATGGAAAAGAATGTGATTGCAAGAAGCAGACAATTATTACCAGGAGATACAGTTTTATGTTTAACAAGATATGGCAATGTTATGGCCTCTCGTGGTAGTGTCATCCCTCTTTTTCTAAATCAAATTCATGAAGGTAAACCAATCACCATTACAAATCCTGATATGACAAGATTTATGATGACATTAGATGATGCGGTTGATTTAGTCTTATATGCTTTTGAGCATGGTGAACAAGGCGACTTATTCGTTCAAAAAGCACCTGCCGCAACAATTGAAACACTTGCTAAAGCAGTTATTAATTTAACTAATAGTAAAACTGGTATCACATATATTGGTACAAGACATGGTGAAAAATTATATGAAACATTAGTGACTCAAGAAGAAATGCTCAAGAGTATTGATCTTGGTAACTTCTTCTGCATCAAAGCAGATAACCGTGATCTTAACTATGACAAATATTTCACCAAAGGTAATAAAAAACTCAATATTGGTGAAAGCTATACATCACATAATACTGGTCGATTAGATGTCAAAGGAATGGAAGAGTTATTAAAGAAATTAGAACTCTTTGGTGGACCAGTTAGGCAACACGATTAGTGTTATTAGAATTTAACTTTATACAATTATAATGATATAAATGTATCAGAATAAATGTACAGGGAAATCAAGATGGAAATTGAATCTTCAACATCATTAAGAAACCAATACAATGAAATTTCAGATTATTGCAAAACAACAGGAGTACCTGTTTTTTAACTAAAAATGGTGAAGGAGATCTCGTTGTGATGTCTATTGAAGCTTTTGAAAAGAAAGAAAAACAATTATTGCTAAAAGAAAAGATTCATATGGATATTTTTGAATTATGAAAGTATTAGTAACGGGTAGTAATGGATTTATTGGTAAGCATATGTGTCTTCAATTGGAAAGACACAATTTTACTGTTTTAAAATACGATTTAGATAACACCGACGAAGACTTAAAACAATTTATCAATGATGCTGATTTTATTGTCCATTTAGCGGGTATTAACCGCCCATTAACAATCCAAGAATTTTATGATGGAAATAGCAATTTCACCGCAAAACTCGTGGATTTTGTGAAAAATTCAAATAAAAACACACCGATTATTATGTCTAGTTCGATTCAGGCTAGCTTAGATAATGATTATGGTAAATCTAAGAAAATGGGCGAGGATTATTTGTTAAATTCTGGCTTGCCAGTATATGTTTATAGATTAGCAAATGTCTTTGGCAAATGGTGTCGTCCAAACTATAATTCTGCAGTGGCGACATTCTGTTATAACATCGCTCATAATTTACCGATTCAAATTAGAGATAGAGAATATGTTGTGCACTTTAATTACATCGATGATATTTGTGAAGAATTTATCAACACCATTAATGGCGATTTAGATGGAAGAAAAGATATCTTATATGTTCAACCAACACATGATTGCTCATTAGGTAAACTTGCTGATTTACTCTATTACTTTAAAGGTGAAATTGAATCAGATAGACACTTACCGCTTATTCATAATGAATTCGAATTGAAACTATTTAAGATGTTCTGTGATTATTTAAGTGATGATGGGTATTCATTTAATTACGCTTATGATAATCGTGGCAGTTTTGAAGAATTATATAAATCTAAGAAGTGGGGCCAAATCAGTGACAATGTGGCCTTCCCAGGAATCACTAAGGGAGGACATTACCACACTTATAAAAAAGAAATATTCTATACAGTGATTGGTCAATGCGAGATTAAGCAAAGAAATATTGATAATGATGATATGATTTGTGATGTGGTGGATGGTAAAAACTCGCGCCCTGTTGATATTAAAGTGGGGTATACCCATCAGATTAAAAATATCGGTCAAGAAAATAGTCATACAATTATGTGGATCTCAGAAATATATAATCCCGAGACTCACGATACATATAGAGAAGAAGTGGAGAAATAAAAATGAGTAAAAAAATTAGAGTTGTCACTATTATTGGAACTAGACCAGAAATCATTAGATTATCTGAAGTTATCAAAGCATTAGACAAGGATCATGATATTGAACATATTCTTATCCATACAGGGCAAAATTATGACTATGAGTTAAACCAAGTCTTCTTTGAAGAACTTGAATTAAGGGCTCCAGATTATTACCTCAATTGTGCGGGCGCTCATTTAGGTGAAACAATTGGTAACGCAATCTCTAAATCATATGATTTATTAAATCAATTAAAACCGGATGCAGTGCTTATTTTAGGTGACACAAACTCCGCTTTATGTGCGATATCCGCAAAAAGATTAAAACTTCCTATTTTCCATATGGAAGCTGGTAATAGATGTGGTGATTGGAATGTTCCAGAAACAATCAACCGCAAAATTGTTGATCATATCTCTGATATCAATCTCCCATATACAGACCACGCCTACGCTAATTTGATGAAAGAGGGCATTGAAAAACAATATACATTCGTGACTGGTTCACCAATGTTAGAAGTTTTAAATGCAAACAATGAGAAGATTGAAAGCTCAAAAGTCTTAGAAGAAATGGGACTAGAAAAAGGAAAGTATATTGTAGTCTCTTCTCATAGAGAAGAAAACATTGATATCAAAAAGAACTTTGATCAATTAATGCCTGCTATTAATGAAATCGCAGAAAAATATCAATTACCAGTTATCTTCTCTACTCACCCAAGAACAAGAAAGAGATTAGAAGCTAATAACTTTAAGATGCATCCACTAGTGAGAAATCTTAAACCATTAGGTTTTTTAGAATATGTCAAATTACAAGAAAACGCCTTTATTGTTTTATCTGATTCTGGCACATTAACTGAAGAATCATGGATGAGACATTTCCCTGCTGTTTTAATTAGAACTAGCACTGAAAGACCAGAAGGTGTAGAAGCAGGAAGTATCGTAGTGTCTGGTATTGATAAGAAAGGAATTATGCTTGCTATCGATGCTGAATTAATGAGATATAAATTCGCAAAATGTCCAGAACATTATGATGTCGCTGATGTTTCTGATCGAGTTGTGAAAATCATTAAAGAGAAAATCTCAGTTGTAAATAAAGAAATTTGGAAAAAGTATTCAACCCAAATCCAGAATGTGTGAAGTATTATAATAAAAAATACGATATATTTATAAAGCTATAACCCGCTTTAAAAATATTAAATAAATCATAATTATCTGACAACTTGGTTTGATTTTTATTATGCCCAAATAATTATTTGGTTTATATCTTTTTTTAATGATAGAATATTAAAGGATTATTCCACATAGATTATAATCTTAAAGGGGGATTTGTTATGTCTACCAATTTATCTAATACCTCTGGTATTGCTATGAAAGATAAGATTGGCTACGCCCTAGGTGACGTTGGTTCGTTACTTGTTTTTGGCTTAGTTAATACTTTCTTACAAATTTTCTACACTGATAAACTCGGTATTACTCCAGTAGTGGTCATGTTAATCATGATTATTGCCCGTGTATGGGATGCGATTAATGACCCAATTTGGGGAAGAGTTGTTGATAGTGTCAACAGCAAGCCAAGAAGAAGATATAAAAAGTGGTTACTTTACTTATGCTTACCATTAGCCTTCTCATCAATTTTAATGTTTATTGATGTTAATGGCTGGTTCCATTTAAGCAACGCTGCTTGTGTCGCATACGCGATTGTTTCCTATATTCTTTTTGGAATGTTATATACAGGCACAAATATTCCTTATGGCTCAATGTCTTCTGTTATCACTTCTGATGATAAAGAAAGAAATGCCTTATCAGTTTTCCGTAGTGTTGGCTCCACAGTTGGTGGCTTTGGCCCAATGATTGTAAACTTCTTTGTTTGGGATAAAGTCGATGGTGTCAGTGTCCTAAATTCCACAAAGTTAATTATTGGTGTTTCCATCATGGCGGTTCTCTCTGTTGTATGTGCTATTTTGTGCTATAAGATGTCAGAAGAAAGAGTGGTTGTACCACCTCGTAGTAAAGAGCAAAAACATAGAGGTGAAACTCTAAGAGTGTTAAAAAACCTCGTAAAAACCCGCTCTTTTGTCATTATTTCTATCGTTGGTATGTTGTTCTTGGCTGCTCAAATGTTCCAAACAACATACAATATGTATGTCTTTAAAGTCTTCTTTAATAATCCGGGTATGGCCACTTTATCAACAGTGTGTCAATACTTACCAGTAGCGGTTGTGATGTTCTTCTCTGGTAAATTAGTTCGTAAATTTGGTCGCAAAGAAATCTGCGCAATTGGTTTATTATTCACTGCTGTTTGCTTTGGTATTCTTGCCGCAATTCCAATTGAGGCTTTCAATAGAGGTATCTTAATGTGGATCTTCTTAGCCTTCAGCTTATTAGCGGGTTTAGGCAACGCCTTTATATTCTTGATGATCTGGGCTTTAGCCAACGACTCTATTGATGATTATTTTGTTAAAACAAAATCTCACGATGAAGCAACAGCCTATTCCATCTTCACATTTATGAGAAAGTTAGGTCAAACTATCGCCGCTATTATCGTTAATGTTTCTTTAATCGCGATTGGCTATGGTCAAACTACTGATTGGGCGCCAACAGAAGCGGCTGCTACATCAATGTATTATCAATCTATTATCATTCCAGCTGGATTATCTTTATTAATGTTTGTTTTATTAATGTTTGCTTACCCATTATCTAAGAAGAGAGTGGAAGCTTTACAAGGTGAGAAAGCTGCTGTTTTAGAAGAAAAACCAGCGGAAGTTCAAGAATAATATGAACGCTAAAGAATTAAGAGAATATTTCATTTCTCAATTAACGAGTGGTGATTGTGTTTTTAAAGTTGCCCAAGGCAAGGCTAAATATAAAATGTCTCGTGGCTCTTTTAAGACTAAAAGTCATATTCGTAATGAACATACTTTGAAATATAAAACAACAACTGGAAATAGATATATCTTTTCCGATGGAAAAGTAGAAGGGGAATTAATCTTAGATGATAATCCCGATATCGTCAAATTCCATTTCCATGTTGACACTGGTTATAATCGTTTCTATTTAAAATTTAAAACTTTTAAAGATGAACACATCTATGGTTGTGGTGAACAATTCACAACCCTTGATTTAAAGGGTAAATCTGTGCCAATCTGGGTTAGCGAACATCAACAAGTGATGAAAATCGCGATAAAGTTATTAAGATGGAAAATCAAAGGTAAACCAGAACCAGATCGCGTCAGTAAATATAAGAATCATCAAACATATTGTTCTTTCCCAATCTTTATTTCTAGTCAGAACTACGGATTTTATGTTCATGATGATAGTTATGGCATAATGGTCTTTACAAAAGATGGAGTAGAATTAAGGTTTAGAAACATCCCTCAATCTGTCAGTATGATTTGTGCGGATAATCAAAAAGAATTAATTGAAAAATTCGCTCATTTATTAGGTATTGCTCCACAAGTTCCTGATTGGGTCAATGATGGTGCGATTCTTGCTATGCAAGGTGGCACAGAAGTGTTAAGACAAAAATATCAAGAAGCCAAAGAAAAAGGTATTAAAATCGCTGGTATCTGGGCGCAAGATTGGTGTGGTCATGTCGTCACATCATTTGGCTATCAAGTCTATTGGAACTGGAAAGTTGATGATGAATTATACAAAGGCTTAAAAGAATTTATTGATGAACTCCATAAAGATGGAGTGAAATTTTTAGGCTATATTAATACTTTCTTGAAGAAAGACGCTCCATTATATAACGAAGCAAAAGCTATGAATATCTTAGTAAGAAAGACTAATGGAGAAGTCTATCATATTAAATCAACAACATTTGATGCTGGTATTGTGGATTTAACTAATCCAACTGGTTATGAATGGTATAAAAATATTATCAAACAAAATATGATTGAATTCGGTCTTGATGGTTGGATGGCTGATTTTGGCGAATATTTACCAACCGACTCTATCGTTTATGGTGGACCAGCGGAGAGACTACACAACAAATGGCCAACATTCTGGGCAAAATGTTGTTATGATGCGATTCATGAATCGAATAAGCAAAAAGATATCTTTATCTTTTCTAGGGCAGCTTTTGGTCATACACCTCAATACACAAATAGTATATGGAATGGTGATAACCATGTTGACTGGTCTGATGAATATGGTATTGGTTCAGTTATTCCTGCCGCTTTATCTTTAGCTAGTTGTGGAGTCGGAGTCACTCATAGTGATATCGGTGGTTACACAACTGTAATGTTTATGAAACGTAATGCGGAATTATTTAAAAGATGGTCAGAAATGAATATCTTTACTCCTATCTACCGCACTCACGAAGGTAATAGACCAAATGATAATGTGCAATTTAATCATCCAGATGTCGTTGAAGAATTCGCTGAGAATTCCCATATCTATTATGAATTAAAAGAATACCGTTTAGCGGTGCAAAAGGAATATCAAGAAAAAGGCACTCCAATGATTAGACCTCTCTTCACTCATTATGAGGATGAGGAAAGTAGAACCAATAAAAGAGAATTCCTATTTGGTGAAGATATCTTAGTCTCCCCAGTTTTAAGAGAAAAAGAATTTAAGCATAAGATTTATCTTCCAGAAGGAAAGTGGATTCAATTCTTTACTGGTAGAGAATTTGAAGGTGGACAATTCTTGATTGATTCTCCATTAGGTTTACCAATCGCTTTCTATAAGAAAGAAAGTAAATTTAAAACATTATTTGAAAACATTTCTAAGAAACACCTTAAGGAGGGTGAATAAATATGAAGTTTTTTATCGACTCAGCAAAATTAGATGAAATTGATAAGGCCTATCGCTGTTATGGCATTGACGGCATTACCACAAACCCACGCCATATCCAAAATAGTGGTAAAACATTTATTGAAGCTATTACAGATATCGCGAATTGGTTAAAAGAAAACAAATTAGAAGGAATGGATAAATTCCCTGTTTCAGTAGAAATTAATCCACATTTGGATAATGCGGATGACATGGTTAAAGAAGCAAAGAAAATATCTAAATTATCTCCTAATTTTGTCATTAAGATCCCTTGCAATTTAGAGGGCTTAAAAGCAGCGAAAAGATTAGAAGAAGAAGGAATTAGAACTAATGTCACATTAGTGTTCTCCCCATCTCAAGCTATCCAAGCCGCTAGAATTGGTGCGAAATTTGTCTCTCCATTTGTTGGTTGGAAAGAAGCCAATGGTGAAGATGCTAGAGAATATATGGAAATTATTAGCAATATCTATCACGTTAAAGGATATAAAACAGAAATTATTGGCGCAGCGATTAGAACAGGTCGCGAGATTGCCTTAATGACAGAATTAGATATCGATATCATCACTTGTGGTTTAGCAGTGTTAGAAGATGCATTTATTCATCCATACACCAAACAAGGATTAGAAATCTTCTGTAATGCTTGGGATAACACTAAAGGCAATTAATATGAAAGTCGCATTTATCGGTTTAGGCATTATGGGCTTGCCAATGGCCACTAATGTTAGTAAACAATATGATTTAATTGGTTTTGACATTGTTAAAAAGGAAACAAATTTTCTTTTTGCTTCATCTTATCAAGAATGTGCTGAATTCGCTGATGTGATTATCTCAATGGTGCCAAAGAATGAGCACTTTAAAGCATTAGTGAATGAAATGTTACCATATCTAAAAGCAGGACAAATATGGATTGATATGTCGACAATTTCTCCTGCTACTGCCTTAGAGATGAAGTCACTCTTATTAAAGAAGGGTGTCAAATTATGTGACGCTCCAGTTGTGAAGAGTCAACCAGCCGCTATTAAAGGCGAATTAGGTATTTATTTTGGTGGAGATAAAGATTTATTTGAACATGTAAAACCAATCTTATCTTGTATGGGCAAAAACATTATCTATATGGGTGAGAACGGTCGTGGATTACAAATGAAAATCATTCATAACGCCTTAGTGGGACAAATCCAAAATGGTGTTAATGAGATTCTTGGATTAGCAGAAAAACTCGGTCTAGATTTAACAGATGTTGTGACCGCTTTAGGCTATGGAGGCGCGCAATGTTTCTATCTAGATACCAAAGCAAATAACATTTTGAATCACACTTATCCAACGGCATTTTCTGTTGAAAATATGAATAAAGATGTCCATTTTGCAGGGGAAATTGCCGATTCTATTAATGCCGATGTTCCATCATTACGTAATGTGATTAAAGTATATGAAAAAGCAATGGAAGAAGGTTTAGGGAAAAATGATTTCTCTAATACTTATGAAGTTGTGAATGAAAAATAGAAAGGATTAAACCTTATGAAAAAAGCAAAGATTGGCTTAGTGTGTTTGGTTAGAAAAACCTTCGATTTTGAAACAGCTTATCAACTCTATCTAGAGAGAACTAAAGAAGTAATGAAAGATACGTCTGTTGATTGGTTTAATTATCCAAATATGGTTATTACTCCAGAAGAAGCTACAGAAGCTAGTAATTATTTCTTAGACAATAAAGTTGATGCGATAGTGGTAGTCAGTGCGACATTCCATTTAGGCCATCTCGCCTTAATTATTAATGACTTGTGTCGTAAGCCGTTGCTTTTATGGGGATTTGATGAACTTCCATATGATGGTGGCAAGATTAGACTTAACGCCGTCTGTGGTGTTAATTTAAATGCCTCTAATTTATATAAAGGTGGTAATGACACATATATTGTTCATGTTGGCAATGAAATTGATCAAGACTTTATCAAGGCGATTAAAATGAAAGTTGCGATTGAAGGATGCAAAGTTGGTTTAATCGGTTATCGCGCGGATGGATTCTTTAATGTCGGTGTTGATGAATTACATTTATATAAAGAAATTGGTACATTAGTGACCCATTATGAATTAAATGATTTATTCTCTGGAGACGCTAGTGGAGAAGAAATTAATCAAGAAAGAGAAAATCTATTGAAGATTTTTGATGCCTCCAAATTAAATGATTATCAAATCAATCAAGTCGCCAAACTCGTTGTTTTAGCGGATAAATTCACTAAACGTGAAGCCTTAGACGTAATCGCGATTAGATGCTGGCCAGAATTTGCGAAAAACTATGGTGTCTCACCATGTGCGATGATGTCCGTATTACAATCTCGTGGCTTATTATTTGCTTGTGAAGGCGATGTTGAAGCAGCAATTAGTATGGTGGCGGTGAGGGCCGCTGGAGAAATAACTCCTTTTATGGCGGATCTCTCTCAAGTTAACTATCAAGAAAATTTCGCCTTATTATGGCATGATGGTGTCGCTCCATGCAATTTGTGGGATGGCGTTTGTAAACGCTCATTAGAGACATATTTTGCGGGTGGTAAAGGTGTCACCGCTGATTTTGTTCTTAAAAGTGGCAAAATGTCTATTTTAAGAATCGATACTGCGAGAGGTAAAACAAGGCTATTCTATGAAGAGGGTGAAGCCATTAATATGAAAAAAGAACTCTCTGGAACATACGCTAAAGTGATTTTTGATCATCATATTAAAGATGTCATTGATACAGTAGTATATACCGGTGTTGCTCATCATGTAATAATGGGCTATGTCCAATTTAAAAAAGCAATGCGCTACCTAGCGAGAATTAAAGGTTGGGAAGTTATCGATGTATCAAAAGATAGAATCTAAAGAATTCTTAAAATATGGATATATCTTAGAAGGCGATTATTCTGATATCGTTAATTTTCTTTTAGAAAAATCACCTATGCCAGAAAAGAACAATCTCTATGTTCGCGATGATATCAATATGAGAAATCTTCCATCTGTCTCTAAGATTAAAGAAGAAGTCTTTGGCTTAGTGGATATTGAAACTGGTTATTGTAATGGCTATAACTCAAAATTAAATTGTTTAGAATATCATGCTTCTTTTGAAGTAGATGTCGCAGCGACAGATTTAGTGCTTTTATTAGCCGCTTTAGATGATGTTCACGAAGGTGTAATTGATTCTAAAGATGTGAAAGCTTTTTATGTTAAAAAAGGAACTTGTGTAGTGCTAAACCCATTCACATTCCATTTTTCTCCATGCAAATTATCTGATGATGGATTTAAATGTGCAATTATTTTACCTAATGGCACGAATCGTGATTTAAGCATCACTCCAAAAGATAAAAAATTATGGAAAGAAAATAAATGGTTATACGCTCATAAAGAGAGTAACCAAGCATCATTAGGTGCATATATTGGTATTAAAGGGGAAAATACCGAAGTCAAATATTAAATATTTTTATGACAATTCTAGAAATACTATTTTTAATAGTCATTTTCGTTAGCAATATTGTTCAAGGCATTACAGGATTTGCTGGTACAGTTATCGCAATGCCGTTTTCCATTAAATTAGTGGGTATTGATGCGGCAAGACTGATATTAAATTTAGTCGCTATTGCAATATCTCTTTTAGTCGTTATTTTTAATTTTAAAAAGATTAGATTTAAAACATTATTACTCCTACTTGTCTTTGTGGGGATTGGATTTGGTTTAGGTTATTTAATCCACTTTATGAATCTTAATGGCGAACATGCATTAAAAGCTTATGGTGCGGTGATATGTATGATCGCTATTATCTATTTCTTCTTTGATGTTGATGGTAATAAGATTCCAAAATGGATTCATCCAATTGTTTTAATCATAGCTGGAATGATGCATTTCCTTTTTGTTAGTGGTGGTCCGTTAGTGGTTATATTCGCTGTGACAATGATTAAAGACAAAAATGAGTTTAGAGCGACATTATCAATGATGTGGCTGATATTAAATTCCATCATTCTGGGTATAGGAATAGGGGATGGTTTTTTCACCCCTCATCTATTGCTCATCGGTGGAATCGCAATTGCAATAAGCTTGTTATCATTATTCATTGCTAAATTGTTATTAAAGAAAATTGACTCTCGACAATTCTTAAAAATCGCTTATGTACTCCTATTTATTTCTGGAGTTTTTGCGGTTTTATAAAATATATCAAAAATAATAAAAAAACCAGGCAAACGGAGAGGCTAGATAAGGATGTTTTCTAATACTTATTTAGTAGCGATATATTGATACAAAGAATAGCAATTTGACTCTTTATTTATCTTTACTGGAGTGTAATCGCTATCTAATGTCACATTTAATTCTTGATGATAAATAAGAGAAACCTCTTTATTGGTTTCGTTATACATTGTGGATGTCACATAAGTCTTTGTCCCTATATTCATAGAAACAGTCTTATGTTTGATGTTGTCATTAATATATTTTGTGGAAAAGTTTTCTGGCACAGCTTGTAAATTATATTTATCAAATATTTTTGTCATTGATGTATTTGGGTCATTTTCTAATAAATAACTAACCGCCTCTTCAAGGGTTGTTCCAACACTGCTGACATCAATTGAATAGTCATAAATACTAGTGTCGTTTTTACCCACTAAATAAAATTTGTTAGTGTCATCAAAATGGAAAGATATTAATTCAGTTGCCGCATCAAAGTGATTAACTATTGTTTCATCATTTAAAATTTTTAATAAACGATTATATTTAGTGATGTTTTCTGTATTATCAATAACTTCTTCATCTTTAGGTGTATTATCACTTGGAGTTTGATTTTGAGATCTTAAGCCCATCCAATAGAAAAAGAAAATAATTCCGATAATAGTAATCACTAAAAGTGATAGATAAGCCACAATAGTGATAATTTTCTTAATATTATGAGATTTTTTGTCTTCGATTACTGGCATACGTGTATATTTAATCCTCTTTTATTATCAATAATATTTATCATCAAAACAATCCATAATCATGCATAGTTGACATTGTTTGAGTTATATGGTTAAATAGTTGTGTAGTTAACCGGAGGAAAACGTTTTGTCTAATTTAAATGAAAGCTTACCAATTTATATCAGAATAGTGGAGGGAATTAAAGATCACATTCTCTCAGAAGAGTTAAAAGAAGAAAGCCAATTACCATCCACGACTTATTTATCAAAAGAATATAAGATTAATATCGCGACTGTAAACAAAGCCGTTAATCAATTAGTTGATCAAGGCCTCGTCTATAAAAAACGTGGTATCGGAATGTTTGTTAAAGCAGGCGCGGTGAAAAAATTAATTGATGAAAGAAGAAGTGTCTTTAAAGAAAGATACATCAAAGCAACACTAGTGGAAGCAAGAAGATTAAACTTCACAGTGGATGAATTGCAAAAACTAGTGCAAGAAACTTATAAAGAAATAAAATAAAAGTAGATTGATACTTAAAAAAAGGAGGAAACAAGAATATATGAAAAAACTAGCACTCATAACAATGATTCCAATGATGATTCTTTGTTCTTGCTCTTCAATCAAGAAAGAAGATAACGATTATAGTGATGAGGAGTCTCGTCAACTATTAGAGGAAGCTTTACAGGAAATCCCCATCGAAGTATTGCCTTATGAAGAAGAACTAAAACCGTTAGAACTACTTGATAATATCGAACAAGAAAGCACTGAATCACTAGTGAAGTTCCATGAAGGTGATAATGATCAATATGTTTATGTCGTTGGCACTGATTATATTGAAGCAGAAGCACCTTATTCTTCTAGTGGTAGTTATGATCCAACTAGTACAGATGTCACTTTAGTGGATGAAAATGATAATGAAATCCCAATGACATTAATTAATTCTTCAAATGGTAAGGCGACATTTAAAGTTCCAGTTTCTACTTTTGAAGAAAAGCATGGTTATCACGTTAAATTAAATAGTGATGTAGTCAAGTTCTGCTCTAAGGAACCCACTATTAGACAAATTACTTACTATTCTTTAGATATCAATGATAGCAATAGAGCTAGAGATGTTGTTAAAAACACGGGAATTAAATCATTTGATATTAATAAAGTTCAATATTTCGATGTCGACGCTTTATCAGCTTATTTCATCTTTGATGAATATTTAGATATCGATCCAAGCAGACAAGATGATACAGGATTAAAATTTAGAATCGCGGATTTAACAAAAGACCAAGATGATGAAGAAACAGTTTATGGTAAATTAATATCTTGTCAAAAGAACCCTAATGGTGCGGGATATCTTGTGAGATATGAAGCCTGTAAAGGTTCAGACATTTATAGCACATTAAATGTCAATGATTCTGTTCCTGTTAATGAAAATACTTGCTCTAATATCACCATCTTTGATGATGAAGAGACAATTGAAAATCAATTAGGCAAAGCATTCTTAGCTCACCCAGATATCGTTACCGCGATGAGTGGTATGATGAATTATTTTGAAGTAACACCTGATGATTATTTACAAGCTTCTAAATATGAATGGGCCTCTCGTCTAAATATCAAATTCACTGCTGGATTTGATGGCAACACTGATACATTTAACTGGGGATTTGATGCTTCATTAAACTTCACTCCAAAGGATGATATCGCTGTTACATTACATGTTAAATATCATCAAACAATTAGATATACAGTCTCTGCCTCATTATCTATTGAAACTTGGTTATTTATTCCTACTGGTGTCAATTACCGATTGGAAGTGAAAGAAGATGACAGTAAAGAAGTAGAAGTTGGTATTAATATTTCCACTAACTTAGCTCCATATGATGAAGAAGCCGTTCAACAAGGTATTGAAAACGATTTAATCGATGCCTTTACCAAGAATAAAGATGTGAAATCTAAATTTATGGGTGATCCATCAACAACTACTGCTGATGGCAAGAGCTATCCATTATTAAGATTTGACTGTTATTACTTCTTCCCATTAGATATTAGATTTGAAATTGACTTCTATTGGAAATTACAATTATCCATCGAAGCAACAGTGAAATATTCTAGTCACACTCAAAGAGTGGATGTCTCATTATCTAACAATAAAGGTTGCGACCCTCATTCTGAAACCGCTGCCATAAGTGATAAGAGTGTCACCATTAACTTTATGGGTTCATTCCACGCGGAAATCGGCTTAAGAGCCTCATTAGGTTTAGGTATAATCGGCTTATATAAATTCTTCCACGCTGAAGTATTTATCACCGCTTACGGTGCAGTTGATGCGCAAGGATTTATATTAGTAGGTGTTGCCTGGGGCGATAATAGAGAAGCTTCTATTACTGGCACAATGGGTGGCAAATTTGAAGTCTCCGTTGGTGTCAAATGGGGTGTCGATATTAACTTACTCTTTGGTGGCTTTAATAAAGAGTGGCCAATTGTTAAAGCAATCTTACTTGGCTTTGCTCATGATTCCGCTATCAATAATTTTATAGAAAGCGAATCAACAATTGAAATTACTGATCAAGATTATGGTCATTATATCAATTTAGATGAATATCATGTTTTAGGCGCTGCGACATTCGATGCGAAAAACTTTGGCTCTGCCTTCTTAGATATGAAACATGATGACGCCGCCGATACTCGTTATGGTGCGTGGTTATCACCAGCAAAAGCCAAATATTTCACCTTTGAATTAACAAAAGGTAGTGAATACATTGATTTCAATGACTACAAGATTAACATCAAGAGTGTTTACGCTATTGAAGAATTTGAGGCCGAAATTAAAGTGACAGTGAATCCAAGCCTTACAGTCACTGGTGATGTAAAACATCAAACATTAGAAAAGACCATTAAGATTCACTTTACAAACAATTTAAAGAAACAGATTAATATTATTAATCTCGATGGTGAAGTCGAATCTATCGGTTCCTATGTCATCGGTATCGGCGCTAAATTACCAGTGCCAAACGCTCCAAGATATCAGAAATTTGCTGGTTGGAGAGAAGTTGGTACAGAAAACATTATTCCTTATGATGAGGATGACCCAACAACTGGCATCTATACACCACAAGAAACTGGTGAAATAACATTCGAATATGTCTTTGAAGATTATTATACTTGGACAGTTATTTGGTTAGATGGTTTTGGCAATGTCATTAAGACAGAACAAGTCTTCTATAATGAATCTGCGATTGAGCCAACTGCTGAAGAACGTGACCAATATATGATCTCTTATGACCCAGATTGCTATTATGAATTTATTGGCTACGACACTGATTATACCTGTATTACAGGTAACACAGTCATACGTGCCATGTATGAATATAAAAGGAAGTAATGATTATGAAAAAGTTAGCATTATTAATTCCTACTCTCTTAATTAGTTCTTTAACGGGTTGTAGCACAAAGTTTAACCCAGAAGAAAATAACACTGAGAATGACCCTTCATTAAATGGAGCATCATTTGAAATCACTTTTGACAAAGATGTTCATCTCGATGCTGGCAATATTACTCAACAAAATGTATCTTTCCACTTTGATGAAAGATCAGTGAATGAAATTCCAAGTGACCCAGATGTCTTTGTCGAAATTGGCCCTCACGGTGCCTTATATCTGGAAAACTATATTCCTGGTCTTACAGAAGTGAGTGTTACCGCAAAACATACAACGGATTACGAAGGAGAATTCTTCCTTGGTAGATCTTCTACACCAAACAATATTGAATACTTCAGTCTATATTCAATGACTTCTAGCTTTATTTCAATAAATTCTGATCAACCATACTTTGCTATCTTTAATAGAGGAGACAATAATCTTCTTTTAGAAAAAATTGTTATCAGTGGAGAACATATCAATCCTGAAACTGGCTTAAAAAACAAGATTAAAGTGAATGATTTACAATCTGCTTATAACGCTAATGAAGTGATAAAACCATATGATATTTTCCCAATCAATGATTCGGATATCCCAAGTAATAGAATCGTGAAAAAAATTGGTCCAGATGAATATAAAGAACCTGGTCAATACATATTTGGTTATGAAGTCTATAACAAAACTAAATATGGTGAACAAGGGAAGATGTTATATTCCTCTTTAGCTCATTTAACTATCAAGGGAACAGAAGATTATAATCATCTCGCTATCTTCCATTTAAAAGATAATAATGTCATCATTCCAGTGGCAAACCATGGCAAAGTGGACATTTCTCAATATCCCGCTCTTGCGACATATAACTGGAATAATCAATATAACGATATTACCTCAACTTTCTATAGAGATAGAGACTTCTATCCAACATTCTCAGTAGTGGGTATGCCAGTTAATAAAAATGGTGATGGTTGTATGCCTGTCGCAACAACATATTGCACGGTGAATAAATCATTCCATATGCCAGACCCAGTCATGGATGATGGATATAAATTTGGTGGATGGTTTTTAGATAGAGAATTAAGCAAACCATTTGATGAAGACGGCGAATATTTCGGTAATTTAAATCTCTACGCGAAATGTATTGAAACTGAAGATAACTTTAGAAAAGTTTATTATCACGATTATGATGGAACATTAATCGACCGCGTTGATTATCTCTACGACAATCAATCATTAGTTTTACCAACATTTAGTGATATTCCAACTAAATCAGGCACTAATAAGTTGATGTACGCAGTTGTCATTGGTAGTAACCGTTTAGATATGCTAAGACCAAAAGGTAATTATCCAATGCAAGGTTATTATAATGGCGATACATTAGATTATGATTTAATCAAAGATATCGCTGGAGATATCCACTTATATATCTCTGAATTTGAAAACTACGATAGTGGACCTTCACAATTTACTAGATTCTTTGAAGATGGCGATAAAAATATGGTTGCTAGTGGTTTCAAAATGAAAGAAGCCTACCAAGAAGGAGATCTCATCTTGCCAGGAAGATATGTGGAATATACAAAACCATCATATGAATATGATTATAAAACATACACTGATGTTGCAAGAACTGATCAATTCGCAATTACTGATGAAATCCATGGTTATCTCATGGATCAATCATCTTATAATTCAATCGCTACTTATGGTTATGCAAATAAGTATCATATGCACGCTAAACCATTAGAGGGTATCTTAAGACATGAATCAGTATTAAAAGTCGGTAGACGTGCCTTCTTCAACCGCTATGGTTTAAAAGGAACATATTTCCCGAGAAACGCTAAAGAGTTTGATATTGAAGCATATGCAAATACGGAATTTAATGGAAACGTCTTCCTACCAAAGACTCTAACTACAATTGGTAAAGGAGCTTTCTTGGGTAGTTCAAATATCAAAGTTGTAGCGTTACCAAAGACTTTGAAAAAGGTTGGTGCGAATGCTTTCTCTACCGGCACATTTGATGAAAAAATCTCTGAATTTAAAGATATTCAAAATAGGAATGTTTTAGAACAAATTATCTTCTTATATGAAGGTAGTGAAACAGATTTCAATAAATTAGATGAAGCATCTAGATTAGAAATTGAAAATAACGCTGCTAAAATAATCTATAACGTTGACTATCATCCATATTACGGTAGATAATTCATAAAAATATTAGTAAAACCGGCATATTCTTATAGAATTGCTGGTTTTTATATACGCGTTTTTGTCACTATTATAAAATAATGGTGATTTGAGAGCGTTTTAGATGAAAAATGAATTAATCCATGTGAGCCATGAATGTATTCCTCTATTTATAAATGATGATTCTGAAATACTTATATTAGGGTCTCTTCCCAGTGTTAAATCTCGAGAGGAAGGATTTTATTACGCTCATCCGAGAAATAGATTTTTCCTTACTTTAAGTCAAGTCTTTAATGATAACGTTCCTCAAACAATTGATGAGAAAAAAGACTTTTTAAAGAGACATAAAGTAGCGTTATATGATGTGTTATACGAATGCGATATTCATGCGAGCAGTGACGCTAGTATAAAAAATCCAAGAGTTATTAATATTGTCAAAATACTTGATGAACATCCAAATATTAAAAAGATCGCCATCAATGGTGGAAAGGCCAAAGTATTGTTTGATAAATATCTTCTTCCTTTAGTAAAAGACAAAGAGAAAATATTATATTTGCCTAGCACCAGCCCTGCTAACGCAAGAATGTCACAATCTGATTTATTTAAGTATTATTTAAATCTAATAAAGTGATGAATATATTAACTATCTAATTTTTTCACTTCTACGAAGTGTTTTTTGTTTTACAGGCCAATAAAGCAAAGTGTTGATGATTAACCATCAGCGCTTTTTCTTTTTGTGGTATCATATTTTTGCCAAACCAGAAAGGATATTTTTAAG
>CAJOLV010000008.1 GCA_905235515.1 uncultured Bacilli bacterium
GTGTCTCAACTTCAGATGCGACCAAAGTGCAACGATTTATGGTTACATTTTTTACATGGTCAGCAGAAAGAAAAATAGAAGCTACTTTGCCTGAACCATAATACCAATAATCGGTTGAACCAATCATCAAACCACTAATGGTGTGACCATCTCCATCAAAACCTTTAACTTTTAACGGAGTCCAACTTTTACCATATAAGTCTAAATCACAGCCTAGTTTGTAATACTTTTTCTCTTCCATTTTATAAAACTCTTCCTCAGAGTTAATAATGATTGGATTATTAGCGCCACAACCACTTAACAAAAATGCAGATGAAAACGAGCCAATTAAAAATGGAAAAATATTGAAAATTCTGCGGACCATTTTACTATTCTTGCTCATAAGTATTTAACTCCATCGATAATAAAATAATTTTTCTAAACTATTATCATAATAAACAAAAATGTATTCAAAACAAATACAAATTTAAATTGTATTTCTCCACCCGTTTTTAGGATATAACACTAGAAATCTTTAGGCTCAAAGTTTTATTTTGATGACAATTGAGAAATTTATCTTCTTTGAAGATATTTTTTTATTTTATTAGAAACTTGACAAATTTATTTTTTCTTAATTTTTATCTAGTGTAATAAAGTGTAATATGCTATAATGATTATATCATTATCAGGGAGGATGCTTCCTATGGCGTATTTTCTAAAGCAAACAAAGGTTTACGGAAGGGTTTACCTACAAATTTCTGAGACCATCTATAACAAAAAAACAAAAAAGAGCAGCAATAAGTGTTATAAAAAAATCGGTTATTTAGACGATTTAACTAGCGATAAAATTCCTGATCCTGTTTCTTACTATAAAGAAGAAGTAAAAAAACTTAATGACAAAAGAAATAAAGAGCTTGAAGAAATGAAGGTTCAAAAAATAGGTGAAAATCCAACGAGAAACTTTGGCTATTTTATTGTGAAAAACTTATATAACGCCTTAGAGATAGAAAAAGAATTATACCCATTTAAATATATGTGTGATTTTACCTATCCCATCTCCTCTTTAATAGAAGCTCTTACTTATTCTAGAATTGTTAATCCTTGTAGCAAATTAAGAACATT
Organism: uncultured Bacilli bacterium; assembly: GCA_905235515.1. GTDB lineage: Bacteria > Bacillota_I > Bacilli_A > RFN20 > CAG-826 > CAJOLV01. The sequence goes on from CAJOLV010000008.1 coordinate 1,102, forward strand.
TAATGAAGTTATTCCCTATTTATATGAGGAATATAATTTTTCATTAGATCAAATTTATGATGGCCTTAATTATATCGGTAGCGAGTATGAAAAATTTATTGAAGTGATTAATTACTGCATTGATAAGAAATATGGGAGAAATACATCTAAATCTTATTTTGATTGTACTAATTATTATTTTGAAATTGATTTTGAAAAAGATGATAAACAAAAAGGACCAAGTAAAGAAAATAGACCTAATCCGATTATTGGACAAGCTCTTCTATTAGATGGAGATAGCATCCCACTTAATATGAGAATGTATCCAGGAAATGAATCTGAAAAACCAAAGATTAGAGAATTAATCAAAGAGATGAAGGAACAAAATAATATAAAGGGTAAAACTATCATTGAACTGCGGAGACAATATTTATGATGCCCTTCTAAATAAAGATGGATATATCTTTTCTCAATCTGTCCTTCAATTAGAAGAAAAAGAAAAAAATTGGGTTCTTTTAGATAATGATTATGAAGAAATAAAGGATAACGAAGGGAATCTCTTATATAAAATTAAAGCGTGTGTTGACGAGTTTCCAATTAGAGTAACAGATGATAAAGGAAGAAAAGAAATAGTTAAAGTTAAGCAAAAACGAGTTGCGACATTTAACCCCTCTTTAGCGGCCAAAAAGAAAATAGAAATAAATAAGTTGGTAGAAAAAGCAAAAGGCTTATGTCATTCAGAAGCTAAAAAAGAAGAATATGGTGAATCATCTAAATATGTAAAGTTTGTTGATGAAGAAGGCAAAAAGGCAAGCGTTTTAATTAACCAAGACAAAATAGATAAAGATCTTAAATATGCTGGATATAACCTCATCGTATCTAGCGAAATTAATATGTCTAAGCACGAAATATATCGTGTTTATCATCAACTTTGGAAGATAGAAAACACATTTAGAATTATGAAATCAGAGTTAGATGCTAGACCAATATATTTACAAAAAAGAGAATCTATTTATGGGCATTTCTTAATTTGCTATTATGCGATTACTCTTCTTAGACTTTTAGAAGAAAAAGTTTATAAAAATGTTTTTTCTACTTATGAATTAATTGATTTGATTAGAGGATTCAAATTATTTAAAGGCGAAGATAGAAACATTAACTTAACTAAGAAAACAACAAACGTGACTAAATTATGTGAGATGTATAAATTTAATGCTGATTATATGTATCTATCATCTTCTCAAACTAAAAAACTATTCAATCTCAAATATAAGATAACAGCCATTACACTAGATTTTGGCTTTAAATCCCAAAGTCAGGTATCATAATAAACAAAAATGTATTCAAAACAAATACAAATTTAAATTGTATTTCTCCACATAATAAAAGTGGCAAAATTATTTGAAGTAGTCACTTTTATTTTTAAACGGGTGTGGGCACATTCACTTATATAAAAAGGTGGGTTGAACCCACCCCCTATATTATCTATGTCCTGCCGGACCTCCTTGTCCCCCGGATCCACCAGCAGATGAGCCAGAATTAGTTAATGAAGATGTTTGATTAATTGTCGCCACTGTTGTAGATCCATTCATAATTTTATATGTTCCATTCAGTTGTAAAGATGGATGAGAGAAAATTATTTGAGTACAAGAACGTTTTAATGAATATTCATATAAGGTGTTTCCGTTAGAATCAACAATACTGATATTAGAGCCAGCGCTTAATGTTGATCCTTGGTAAATAAACGCATTTTGTGATGCGGTCATGCTTTCTCTCATGCCGTTTGTAGAGCAAGCAAATACTACGCCACCTTGGAAATATACTTTATCAGCATCTAAAGAGCCGTTACCACTACCAGGACCTTCTACAACAACTTTGCCACCTTGTAGATATAATCCGCCATTAGCGTCTAAACCATCTCCTGTTGCGTATACACGTATATACCCGTTTTTAATATAAATATTATTAGTAGATGAATAATCGCTTGCAGCGTTAATGCCATCATCATTAGCGTAAAGAACGAGATTTGAATCTTCACCATCAATAGTGACAGATGCTCCTTCTAAAGCTTCATACGAGGAAGTAACTTCAATATGTGAATTTGTCACATTTAAATCGTAATCAGCGTGAACACCATCATCATAGGTGGTTAAATAAAGATTACTTTCCACCACTGATACATCGCCATAATTGGAATGGATACAATCATCATAAGAATTTACAGTGATTTTTGAGCCATGAGCAACATAGATATCGTAATCACCTGTGGTAATAGATGTTGTGACATCATTTTCATCAGTAACTTCAATTTCGCTAACCTTAATACCTTTAACAGATTGTGTCAAAGCATAATAATTGCTGCTTAATGATCTGATTTCATCTCTCGCCACTCTCTTATAAGTATTCCCAGATTTTACAAACTTAAAATCATCAGTGTCTAATTCGTATGTTTCAATGTTTGTAGCGGAATAAGGGACGAATTCTCCATGGGTAGTGATGTTATATTCTCCACCAGAGATATAAGCATATGTATTAACTTGGATGCCATCACCATAGGTATCCGCTGTGAATTTAACATCTGTCAATTTTGCATATCCTTGTTCAGTAGTGAATTCAGTTACATCACTATCAACTTCTAATTGAACACCATCTTTGCCTTTAGCAACGACATTGATTGTTGCATCATTAGCAATTAAAGTTCTAGCCGTGATAGCGTGATTAGCACCAGTAACGTTTAAGACTAATTGTTCTCCAGTGATATAAAGATCTTTTGATGTTTTGACACCATTCTTTTGTTTAGATTCGACATTTAATGTGCCATTTCCTAAAATGTGCAAGTCGCCCTTAATATGAATAGCGTTTTTATCTTCGTAATCATTTGTGACAGTGTTAACACTACCATCTTGTAAAACAATATAAACAACAACTTTATTTTCACTTGCTAAAGCAATTCCTTCATCGTTATTGATTGTCACACCATTAAAGAAGAGATAGACAACACTATTTTTGCTGGCGGTAATATTAATTGGATTAACTTCACCAGTGAAATAATAATTACCAGCTTCTGAAATTGTTTCAGCATTAGTGCCGTTATATTCACTAGGTGTCTCAACTTCCTCTTCAGTAAATGTTTCTGAATCATAATCATTAGTGGTTCCACCATCACTGACTTCCTTTACTGGATCGTCATCGGTTGTAAATTCAGATATATTGTCAACATTTGTGTTGCCAGTATTAGTTGTGTTTAAGTTACATCCCGCTAATAAGAACGCGAGAGCTAGTGGAGCGAATAATAGTTTCTTTTTCATAGTTTGGTTCCCCCTTGTTATGCCAATACTATAAAAAATGAACCTTAAAGGAACCTTAAACTTTTTAAATATTTTTATTTTTTATAAAAGGATAGAGAAGATGATTTGATGATTGCCCATCTTAGCAGATATCTTTCCTTTATGCAGTTTAACTATCTCATTAGCGATGCTTAACCCGATTCCAGAACCTGGTTTTTTAGCGTTAGGGCTACGATAAAATCTATCAAACAATTGGTTAACATCAATCTCACTATTATTCTCAATATCATTAGAAATCGTTAAATTGACGCGGTTTTTGCTGGTTTTTTTGACAAAAACATTCACTTTTCCATTATCTTTTGCATACTTCAAAGCGTTATCTAAAAAGATATAAAATAATTCGTCAATTAAATATTTATTGCCGTAATAATTAGTGTTGTTCTCGATATCACTATTTAATAATAAATGTTGCTTTTCAAACGATGGAGAAAATGAATCAATACATTCTTTAACTAAGTTAGTTAAAGAGAAATCTTCAAATGGATAATTCTTTAAATCATCTTCATCAATTCTGGATAATGTTACTAATTGATTAGTCATCATGGTTAATCTATTAACTTGATCTCTAATTGAATCAGTCCATTCAGATTTGCCGTTATCCATTTCAACAATTTCTAAATCAGTAGAAATAATTGTTAATGGTGTCTTTAATTCATGGGAAGCGTTTGTAATGAATCTTTTTTGTTTCTTGTAGGATTCTTCACTTGGTTTAAAGACAAGGAAAGAGGCTAAAACAATTAGACCTGCTAAAACGATATAACTAATAGATGAAACAATTAATGAAGTCGTCAAAAACCTATTAGCGGTGTCGTATTGTTCTTTAATATCCACAAAGGCTACATAAACTAAAGAGTCTTTGGATTCTTTTTTATATCTTAAATAATCAATTTTTCCTGTTTCTTTCTCTCCATTAAAGATATCTAAAGCCAAGTGTGTGCCATAAGATTCACTAATAGAAAAGATGTGTTTAAAGTTTGATTGATTAATTGAACCATCACTATTAAAAGAGACAACAAAGTATCTTTCTGCGATTAATCTATTTTCACGCGGTCCTCTATTTTGTTCTTGTTCTGGACCGCCCATCATCGGCTCATCATTAAAACCATTCTGAATAGCTTGATTAAGAGTGATTTCTGAATCATTTTCTACTTTTGTGTAATTGTAAATATTGATTGCACCGATTGTAGAAGACAATACAAAAAGAATTGATAAAAGGGAAACTAGTATGAAACGAAAACGTAATTTCTTAATCATTCTTTATACTCCAGATAATATCCTTGATATCTAACTGATTTGATTTTTACTTTAGAATCAATGGACTCAATCTTCTTTCTTAAATAAGAAATAAACACCCAAACATTTTCACTTGTCGAATATGCATCGATATCCCAAGCACTTTTACTAATAGTGTCTAACGAAACGATTTTATCCCCGCTTTTCATTAATAGAACCATGATTTGCATTTCTTTATTCATCAAAACGACTTTTGAATCATTATGACTTAATGTAAGATTTGCTAGATTTAAAGATAAATCTCCGTAACTAATAACACTATTGTTATCTAATGATGGTTTACGACGAGTTAACGCTCTAATTCTTGCTAAGAGTTCTTCTACAACAAATGGTTTAGAAAGATAATCATCTGCTCCAGCATCTAAACCCGTTATTTTATCTTCTGTCGTACTTTTAGCGGTTAGCATTAATATCGGTGTTTGTATTCCACTAGCCCTTGCTCTTTTTAAAACCTCAATACCATCAATTTTTGGAAGCATGATATCTAAAATGATTACATCATATTGATAGTCTTTTAAAAATAATAATGCATCTTCTCCATCAAAAGCAGAATCCACAACAAAAAGATTTCTCTTTAATACTGTGGAAAGAGCTTTATTTAATTGTAGTGAATCTTCGACTAGTAATACTTTCATGAGTATATTAAAAATACTAAACCTTAAATTAACTATAAATGGATTTTATATTTTTATAAAAAGAAAATTGATAAAGCGATGAGGTTTTGGGCAGCGTAATAAGTAATTGTGTTAGTAATGATATCAATTGGCTTTTCATGATCCTCACCAAAATAAGTCGTATTAAGGATCAAATCACTTATAGCAAATAAAATACCAGCCACCATTAATATTATTAATGAGGTGGCCTGAAAACCACTTAATATTGTTAAACTAACTGCAGAAAATGTCATGGATAATAATAATGTTGCATATCCACCAACAATCCATTTAAATTCCTTATATTGGAGTTTCATTGGCTTTTCAATTAAGACGGTGGCCACTCCTCCTAATAATCCACCAACTAGTGGCAAGAGAATATATAAGAAACTAGCATCGTGATAGAATTCTAAAAACATACCAGTAATATATAAAATATGTCCTATGCCAAACACAACAAATCCTGCAATAGTAAATGACTTATCTTGTTCTTTATATACATATTTAAGATCAAGAGATATGTCACCCAACATTCCTAACGCTAAAGCGATAAGAGCAAATTTAGGGAAGATGTGATATCCGGTCTGGAATAAATTAATAGCGGCGAGTGCGATGAATAACATTGAAGCAATTGCTTTGATAAAAACAGCTTTCAAAGAATAGCGCTTACATTTTTCATAAAGAAAACAGCCTAAAGTGATGGCACTTAATGACAATAAAACTATTTGTATAACCATATCTACATTAATAATAGATTATTTGGACTATGAATTGAAAATATTTTGTTTGACTGATTCAAACACTTTGGCAGGATCGCCATTGTCTGGACATTGAATGGAGAGAGTTAAACCTAAATCATCTAAGATGAATGTTAATTGACCCCACGCTCCATCAGCGCGATAGCTATCTAGATAATCAACTTTCCAGAATTGATATGTATAACCACAATCTAACCAAGATGTATTATTAGTATCAATTTGCTTCTTGCGGCATTCTTTAACATAGTTAGGATCAACTATTTGTTTACCATTCCATTTACCACCATTAAGGAATAATCTTCCTAATTTATTCATATCAGCAATGTTTAAATATAGAGACGAAGCTCCAATACAGTGTGAGAACATATCAACTTCCCATGCTGGCGTTCTAATTCCTAATGGTTGGAAGAGTTTTTCATTTACTAATGTAATGAAACTTTCATGATAGGCACCTTCAATTACTCTTGTTAATAAATGGGTATCACCATTTGAATAAAAGAAACGACTTCCTGGTTTTTCGACTAATTCATTTTTAATGACATATTTAGTAAACCCATCGGGAACACCCTTAACTCTTTCATCATACATTAATAAGCTTTTTCCAAAACCAGAACTCATGGTTAAAAGATTTTTCACTGTAATTGGATATAGACGTTTATAGTCTTCTTCACTTAATTCATCTTTGATGAAATCCACTAGGTGATCATCTAAAGATAGCTTCTTTTCATATAGTGCTATTCCAATCATCGCGGATGTAAAACTCTTACTATGTGAGTAAATGTTCCTTTTATATTCAGGAACAAAATGATGTTCGAATAAAATGTGATCGACATCAGAAAGAAGAATGGCTTCTATTTGTAAACCATCTCGTTTAGCAATTTCAACAAACTTTTTAACTTTTTCAATCATAAATTCTTTAACGCTGGATATAACTTTGTAAAAACTCTGTATTTATTCTCATAATATTTTACTGATTCTGGATTTGGGTTGAAAACCTTTCCATATTCAATAACACTATCGCAAATGTCTTCTAAAGATCTGCTTTCTGCGCCAGACATTGCAAGAAGGGCTGCGCCATAAGAACCGCTTCCACTTCCTTTATAAATAGGAAGATTTAGAATATCAGACATGATTTGAACCCAAACATCACTATTGGAGCCACCACCACAGATTGTGGCTTTTTTAAATTTTCTTCCGCCTTCTTTTGCGATCTCTAAACAATCTCTTAAAGCAAAAGCGACACCTTCTATTATGGCTTTTGACATTGCTGCTCTAGTGGTTGAATGTGTTAAACCAATAAAAGCGCCTTTAGCATTAACGTCATTGTGTGGACTTCTTTCACCAGATAAATATGGTAAGAAATATAAATTATCAGTGTTTGCGTTTTCACTTTCTTTATCTGAACCACTATAGTCTTTGCTATCTAAGATGTTCTCTAACCACCACTTACGAGCAGATGCAGCTGTTAAGATACATCCCATTAAATGATACTTACCAGTTGTGTTAGCGAATGAATGTAATCCATTTTCTTTTGGTAATAAGAATTCATCGGTTGGAATAAATATAGTACCACTTGTGCCTAATGAGATATTTATTTCTCCATCTCTAATCACACCCATACCAACTGCACTAGCAGCGTTATCTCCAGCACCCATAACAACCTTGATTTTTGGTATATTATGAAGTTTAGCAAATTCTTCGTTAACAAGGCCTACAACATCATTGCTTTCTACTAATTTTGGTAATTTTTCTTTTGAAATACCGAGGATTTGCAGCATTTTTTCACTCCAAACCTTATTTTTCACATCTAAATATAGTGTGCCTGAAGCATCGGAATAATCACTCGCACAAATGCCTGTTAAACGATAAACAAGATAGTCTTTAGGAAGCATTATTTTATCGATCTTTTTAAAGTTTTTTGGTTCGTTATTTTTGACCCATAATAACTTCGGAGCGGTGAATCCAGCATAAGCAATATTGCCAGTTAATTCGCTTAAAACATCTCTGCCAATTTCTTCATTGAGATATTTGGTTTCTTTTTCACTTCTTCCATCATTCCACAAAATACATGGTCTAATAACGTTGTCATCTTTATCTAACATGACAAGGCCATGCATTTGACCAGAGAATGAAATGGCTTGAAGTGACTCTTTATCTTGTTTTTCTAATAGCTCATCCAAAGCAAGATTAAATTGTTTCCACCAATCAAGTGGGTTTTGTTCAGAATTTAATCCTTGTTGATACAAGGGATAGTCTTTACTAACCTCATTTAAAATGGTCCCTTTATCATTAACTAAAGAGAGTTTGATTGAACTAGTTCCTAAATCTGCGCCTATATATGTTTTCATAAACACCTCGACTAATCATAAACATCATAGAATTGAGCAAGTCTATTAAATGAGATATCACTAATAACTGCCGCACCATCAGTAATAAAGACCGGTGTGTAATCACCTGTATTCATTGTGATAGCGGTCAACACAATTGTATCGTTAACAGCAAATTCAACTCTATTATCGTCAATTACTAATTTTACATCAAATTCATTTAATAAAGATGGTCCTAAATATACATTAGAACTGATAAAACCATTTGTGTGATTAACTTCTAAATAAGTTCCATCATCTTTCTTTTGAATTGAAATATTTGGAAAAACAATTGATGAATTATATAATCTATAACTCACTTCATGTGCTCCATTCATTTTCACATGATATTTAATAAAGTTATGATTTGTTGATTTATTAAGTTTGATTTCACCAGCTTGCTCAAATGTTAATTCGTTTCCATTCATCGATGTGCCAGCAGAAGCGAATTCAATAACAGAACTATCAACATCAAATAATTTGCCTTTATTTAGTAACTTAGTGGCCATTTCATCAATGCGTGTGCCTAAAGTTCCATCATCTTTAACAAACACTTCACGCGCTAAGTTCTTAAACCCACCCCATTTATTGCTATTAAATGTCCTTGATGTCCAACCAAAGAAATAATATCTATCTTTAACTTTTTCAATTTGTGGAACACACAAATCTTCGCCATCAAGTTTATGGGTAGGAAGTGTGCTCCAATTCATTTCATCGATTGTTTTACCTGCTTCGCCAACCCAATAAGAACAAGTTCCCACTCCATGGATTGATTGCCCAGATATACCAGTAGTCAAATACCACCTGTCACCAATTTTAATTAATTGGGAACATTCTGGTTCGCCGTCGCTAGTTAATGGAAATGAACGTAACGCAATAGCGGGTTCACTCCAATCAAAGCCCATGTTATCAACACTTGTTCTTAAGAATAAATCACATGACGTTTGATCTCCGCCATCTTTGCGATAGCCTAAACCAATGCATCTATATTTTTGAACTTGTTCATCAAAGAAATATGTGCAATCTCTTGCTCTTGAATATTGATTATAATCTAAAACATCTGGTCTTTTGCCATATGCCATATAGTGATTATCAACAAATGAATCATCATAGCCAGATTCATAGAACCTAAACATATCAGTTGTGGTCTTACAGTACCAAGTCCATTGAGGAATATCACAAAGATGGAACATATAAAGCAAATCATTATAGTAATAGCAATGTAAGTCACCATAATATCCCCAGTCTGTTTCTGGATCATATAAAGATTTAATTAAAGAATCGCCATTAACTATAACAGGATTGAGGTATGCGCCTTGCCCATTCACCAAGAAAAGCAACTCATCATTAAGAGCAAAGTCTCTATTTAATTCAAAGTATTTTCCATCTACATCAGCGGCAGTAACTTCTAATTCATAGATTAAGTTATTATTAACAAAAATCTCCATTTTAGCTGGTTTTTGCGAGTTTTTTAATGCAAAAGTGCCACCAAATGAATAATTGCCAGCCTTCACAATTTGATAAACATAACCAAGTTTTGAATCAGCGGATGTATTAAAGATTCCATCACTAAATGAATCACTATCACTTGACCAAATACCGTTATCATAAACCAAGTCTAATAGTTCATTTTGGTCTTGTTTAACATATCTCCAGTTATTGTAGCCTTGTATGCCCTCATTAAAACGATAACCATAACTGGCACGATTAAAATCTGTAAGTTTACTAACTATCTCATGTCTTTCCTTGCTTAAACCATCATAAATAGATTCATAGGAACAGGGTTTATTGTCTTGTTCTTCTGGTTCTTGAGGATTAATTGGCTCATCATGTTTATTGCCACAAGCACTCATAAAAAGAAGTCCTCCAAGCATAAAATAAATCACAAGATTCTTTTTCATTAATCACAATCTCCATAACTTCTAAGTCTATTAATCTTAATATTAGTAAACTTTGCTGTTGCATCAGAATATATGAATGCATTATATGGTGAATCATTCATTGGAGTAGACGCTGTTAAAGCATTATCTTCATTAGCAAACATTTCAATAAATTGACCATCAACAACAATCTTCACACTATATTTGTTATTAGTGCTTGGATGATATATTTCAATCTTAGAATTAACTTTATGTTTTGTAGCGTCAGGTGAACTGATCTGCATATATGTTTTGCCGTCTTCTTTTATCAAAGAACATTTATATAATTTGCCATTTTGCACCAAACAATAACTAGCTTCATTGCATGATGATAAATCAACATCAAATGTAACAAAGTTTCTTTGATTATTAGATGTTAATAAACTCATCTCATTAGTGGAGATTTGTTCATCAAATGAATAGAGATTACCAAAGTTAACATATTTAGCTAATCCTGGATCCATTCTTCCACCTAAAGAACCATCGTCTCTAGTCACTACTTCACGAGGAAGATTAAGATATCCTGCCCAAGGAGAAAGAGGAACGCCGTCACATTTAGAAGTAATCCATCCCCACATATAGACTTTATCGCCAACTTGTGTTGGTCTTGCCGCGCATAAATCTTCACCATCTAAAAATTGGAAATCTTTACTTAGCCAATCAACATCCATACAGTCAACGCCTTTATCACCAATCCAATATTGAAGTGGTCCAATTTGATGGTCTGTAATATGACTGACAGACACAAATGAATACCATCTATCACCAATCTTTAATAAAGATGGACATTCAGGTAAGTTTGATGTGTATTTTAAATGAACTGGGTTTCCTGGTCTAGTCCAAGATAACGCCATGTCATCATCGCTAACATAAATCATTAAATCACTATCCCATATTGGTCCACTAAATGTTCTATAGCATCCTGCAATCATGATGTAACGTTTATTTTCTTTATCATGATAAAGCATATTATCTCTTACACCAAAAGGATAAAGGCTAGGATCAGCAAATCTATTTACATCAAAAATTCTTTGATAGAAGTAATTAGAATACATTTTGTAGAACAAATCGTAATTATTAGCGGGTTCAAAGGTCTCTCCTCTAATTAAATTAGTAGATAAGTCCATCGCATATTCATAACCCTGATTACAATCATCTGACCAAAGATACCAGTTATATAATTTATGTTCTTCTTTGTTATACCATGGGAAAACGTCTCCATATTGTTTACCAATACCATTTAAGTGATATAAGGATTTGTTTTGATTATTTTCTAGTGTCACCACTGGATCAAAGTTCACATCGCAATTATCACCACTAACAATAAATCTAATATAGTCGCCTGGTTTTAATTGTGCTTGCACTTCAAAATACTTACCAATTAAATCATTTTGGCTAAGTATATCACTATAAATAGTTTCACCATTAACGGTGATAGTTATTATTGCGTCAGATTTGCTATTTTCTTCCATTCGATAGTTTCCATAGATTGTCGCAGCTCCATCAAAAGAAGAAAGTAACTGTCTTATCGCTTTTTCGCCCTTTTGAGCGTGTAAAACATCTTGATTGATAAATGAATCAACTCCAACAAATTTGTCGTTTTTATACGACATTTGAAGTATTTGTCCATTTCTTTCACATAGGTAATACCAGGAGTTATACCCCTGCTTGTTATTTAATATATATCCATATCTAGCTTTGGTGGTCAGACGTTCCTTTTCTTCAAATGGTTTTTCATAGATTGTTTTATACAAATCATCATAAGAAAAAGTTGAAGTGTCATCTGTTGGTTCTGGTGTAATTGGCATTTCGCCACCTCGGTTGCATGAAGCCATACTAAATAACCCTACTAAAAATAAGCAATACTTTGCAGTTTTGTTTTTCATAAAACAGAGAAGGGGGAGGAGATTATTCCCCATCCCCCTTATTTAATTATTTATCTTTCTTTTCTCTTTTTGGAGAGTAAAAGTCCGAATCCTGCTAACGCAGTAATGGAGATTAAAGCGCTTGTAGCAATAATTGAGCTACGGCAACCTTTCTTGGCTGGTTGTTCTGGTTCTGGTTCTGGTTCAGGTTGTGGTTGTTGATCTTCTGTAATAGTAATAACTTTTGCAGTAGATTGGATACCATCAATCTTACAAACGATAGAGTATTGTCCAGCAGCGCTTGGAGTGAAGGCATATGTTAAGGCGTTGGCGCCTTCAACTTTTTGACCATTCACATACCATTCAATTGTTTCATAGGTAGCATTATATGGAGTAACTGTTGCGCTTAAGTCAATTGTTTCGCCAACTTTAGCACTAACTTTACTTGCGTTAACGCTGACACCACTAACTGCTGGTGGTGGGACAACGATACCTTTAACTGTGAAGTTCTTATATCCGAGTGGGATTGCTCCGCCACTACCTGGATACATTGACATACAGAATCCACTTGGAACTGTGGAGTTTGGAATTGAGGCATAGAACACTAATTCATTGTTGATGTAGAATGCAGCGGTATTGCCTTGCATTGCATAAACAATGTGGTTCCAACCAAAGTGAGCGATTTCACCTGCGTAAGATAAGTCTTTACCAGTATTGAAATCAGCATATTCATAGATAACGCCAGCGGCGTGTGTCTTGACATATGTTCTCATAGAAGAAGCACCAACAGCGACTGCTAATTCAATCCAGTCTGTTGGGTTTTTGCTATCCATACCCGTAGCTTGTGGATAAACATAATATTCACCACCATAGGTTGAAACTGATTCTGGAATTAATAAATCATATTCCATGGACCATGATTGAGTTTCAATTGCCATCGCTGGGAATTGAGCATCATTGCCTGAACCACTATTTTGTGGAGCATAGTAGTTACCATCTGAATCTTCGACTGCGGCATAAGCACCAAATGTGCTACCGGCTTCGATTTCTTGCTTATAAGCTTCTTTCCAGTTTGGATCTGCAGAGATTTCTGCATAGATGTCTTTAATGATATAGAGTTTAATCTTGTTAGATTCAGCAGCTTGTGTCTTGGCTTGAATTTCAACTTCGCCAGCTTGTTCATAAGCTGCCATTGCTAATTCAAGTGTGGTACCAGTTTTGCCTTCTAATTCAACATCATTAGCAAACCATTTAATGGTATCTGAACCCGCAATACCTAACGCTGTTGCGGTAACTGTCGCTGTTTCAGTCTTCGCATATGAACCCTTAGCGGCAGCAATCTTTAATGATGGGGCTTTAACTGTTAATGTAAGTTCATTTGAAACAACGTCATTAACAAAGGCAACGATCTTGTATTCACCAGCTTCTAAATCGCTGAGAACAAGTTCTGGACCTTCAGCACCTTGAACTTGGACATTATTAACTTTCCATCTCACATCTTTAGATGCGATTGCACCTTCAACAATAGCAGAAATTGTAGCGGTATCAATTGGATACATTTCTTCCTTATCAGCAGAAATTGTAATCATGTTTTCAAGGACTTCGAATTTTAACTCTTCGCTGTTAACAGTGGAATTGCCATAAACGAGTGTATGTTCGCCAGCAGCAAGCGCTGAACCAGCGTTATATTCTAATCCAGTTTGTTCTGTGGCAACACCATCGAGTTTCCAGACAAATCCTTCGGCACCAGTTGTGTCACCAAATACCTTTGCGGACGCCATGACGTTTTGGCCAACAAAGTAACGATTGTTTTCCATAAATCCTTTGATGCCATAATTGCCTTCATAACCGAAGAATTCAATGTTGGAAACGTTTGTGTAACTGTTACCAACAAGGGCTCTTAATAATTTGCCTTTTGTTAAGCCTAAGGCAGTGAATGATGTTTCAAATTTGGAGACTTGATGGTCACCTTCTTGGTTTGTTTTAACTGTGAAGATAATTCTGTCACCGATAACATCGATAGTTTGTGTATATCTGGTGTCTTCGTAATTAGCGGCAGCGTAATCTCCACCTTGACCTGACCAGTTACCTGTGGTTGGAGAAATACCACCAACCCATGGGGTTTGGAATTCTCTATCAAGATAGTTTTGAGCATTGATGGAGTTGGTTGGTTCAGATAAATCGGTTTGAGGAATAATTTGGTTCATAATTAAATCAAAACGTGGATAAGCATGAACACTGCCGTCTGTAACTAATGATCTGTGGACCACGAAATCCGCTTTCATAGTAAAACTATTATGGTATAAGTTCTCGTATGTAAGTGGCAAATAGTACGTTCCAGCGGTTTCTTCATTTGCATGGAAGAAATATGAATCACCATATTTTGCTTCTTTCATAACAAAGTTATCGATGATTAAACTTTCTGCAGCACCTCTACAATCAATACCAAATCCAGTAATGGTACCTTTTGTCAGAGCTCTTCTTGATGTGTAACGGTTTTCACCAAACGCAGATAACGGGACAGAAATAATTCTTAGTTGATCAACATAGATTTCAACCACATCATCCAAAATAACAAATCTTAATTTTACACCTTCATCATGGAGTTTTGATTGAAGAGCTGGTGTTATGTAATTACATCCTTGGTCTTCCCCAGAGTTATCATAGATATCAGCTGTATTTGGATTCTCAAATGTAGCAAGTCTCCAATATTGACCGCCATTAATAATCGTTAAATATAAGTTGGCTGGGGTCGGAGCGGTTGTTGTAGCATCAATGCCTATGATGTGAAAATAAACATCATCTGTACTATCATAACGAACATCAAAAGAGAATTCATAATTGTTGCTTGTCACAAATGCTGTTGAAGGAATTGGAACATCTGCCCAAGTGCCAGAGGCGTTGAAAACAGCCTTGCCACTTTGTAAATTGAATCTTGTAGCCCATCCTTCAGGCATTGTGTCACCAGAGAAATCTTCAGAATATAAAACTTCGGGTTCTTCTGCTAATGCAGGAGTAAATTGTTGTTTTTGGCCTTTGGCTAAACCACCCATGACTGCCAAGGACATAAAAGCGGTTACACCAAGTAATGAAGTAATAATTTTTGTCTTATTTTTCATAATTAGCCCTCCTTGTTTTATTTTTTGTTTTCTTGTTTAAGAACGGTGCTTAAGTTACAGCACAGCACCTGTGCTGATTCTGTTGTGGTATATTCTTGTTTCTCTAAGCAACGAGCCGTGCAATATAGGCATCTGTTATAGAAACTACATCCTTCTCCTCTTTCTTCTAGTGACCCTAGTTGCATAGATTTGAGTGGCAAATCCTTATCCCTACTATACGAAGGATCTGGAACTGGCACTGCTTGCACTAAAGCTCTAGTGTACGGATGAGATGGATGAGCAATAACATCACCGATATTGCCTAACTCCACTATTTCTCCTAGATACATGACCGCTACTCTACCACTTGATGCGAAATATCTAGATGTTGATAAATCATGGGATATATATACAAATGACATATGGTACTTTTCATTAAGCTCCTTCATTAAATTGAGTAACGAAAGTCTTAAGGAAACGTCAATCATACTAACTGGTTCATCAGCGACAATGAGTTTTGGTTCTAGAGATATTGCCCTAGCCATTAATATTCTTTGTCTTTGACCACCAGATAGTTGATGTGGATATTTTGAAAGGTATTGCTCAGATGGGTACAAACCGATGATTCCCATGAGCTCATCGATTTTGGCATCCACCTGTTGTCTACTCCAACGACGATGTTTGTTCTTAATTGGAGCGTAAAGGCTTTGGTAAATGGTCCTCACCGGGTTAAGCGCCGCATAGCTATCTTGCTGAATAAACTGGATAGCGTTATAGGACGTCACGTTCTTTGAGAACACCCCACTGACCTTTTGGCCTTCAAAATATACATCACCAGATGTCGGTCTGTATAAACCTGTAATAATACGTCCAAGAGTGGTCTTTCCACACCCAGACTCACCCACTAATGCGATAATCTCACCTTCATAGATTTCTAGTGAAATATCCCGCAAAACGTGGATGTATTTGTCTTTTAATAAGGATCCTGGCTTTTTAAAAACCATATTGACATTATCTAATTTCATCAAAGGAGTTCTACTATTTTCCATTTAGTCTCTCCTTTGCATATAAATAACATTTGCCAAAACTACCATCATCTAAAGTTACCGTTTCTGGTTCCACTTCTTTACATCTCTGTTCGCAGAATTTGCAACGGTTATGGAAAACGCAACCGCTTGGTAAATCCAACATATTTGGTGGATTGCCTTCAATTGGTTTAACTTCATCCATTTCACCAATGATTGATGGGGTGGCATTAATTAAACCTTCTGTATATGGATGGCGTTTATATTTAAAGACATCTTTGACAGTTCCATATTCCATAATGCGACCACCATACATAACTGCTATATAGTCAGCAAAGCTTGCTACAACGGATATATCGTGAGTCATAAGTAACATAGAAATGCCCATAGTCTCATTAATCTCTTTTAATAAATTAAAGATGTAACTTTGAGTAATAACATCTAACGCTGTGGTTGGTTCGTCTAAAATGATTAATTCTGGTTCTAATAGAAGTGAGAAGGCAATCATTACTCTTTGTTTCATACCACCACTTAATTCATGTGGGTAACATTCTAAAACTCTTTGGGCGTCTAATTTCACAAACTCTAAGAGTTTCAAACACTTTTCTTCTTTTTCTTCCTTGGTGAGTTTGAATCCGTGTTCATCTAATGTTTCAAAGAATTGGTTTCTCACTGTTAAGACCGGGTTTAACGCACTTTGAGCGGCTTGGAAAACCATGCTGACTTTTTCCCAACGGAATTTTCTAAGTTCATTATTTGTCATTGTTTCAACATGGATTCCTTCTTCATCTTTACCATTGAAAATAACTTCACCACTAGCGATTAAACCAGGTTCAGAAATACATCTAATTAAAGATGATGAAAGTGTTGTTTTACCACTTCCCGATTCACCCACTAAAGCAGTAATCTTTCCTCTTTTAACATTCAAGGAAACACTATCAACCGCTCTAAGGGTGTATTTCTTTAGAGGGTAATCGATACAGACATTTTTAAATTCAACAATATTGTCTTTCATATACCCTCCTACATCACCTTAAGACGCGGATTAAGCGTCTCATCTAATCCGTTTGATAAAATCAAAGTGCCAATTTCAAACACGATGATAAATAACAATGGATATAGCATAATCAAAACGTTCTTTGGATTGACTAAACCCTTTGTTCTAGCGGCATTAATAATTGCGCCCCAGTTAGTTGGGTCATAAGCTGCTAAACCAACGAGCATAATACCAACAGACGCCATAATGGCGTTTCTCATCGCTACCACAAAGTTAACAGCGATATATGAGAACACGTTTGGTAATAATTCTTTAAAGATGATATGAGCGCGACTCATATGCATGACTTTACAGATTTGAATATAATCTCTTTCCTTAATAGAAAGGACTTGAACTCTAATAGATCGGCATAATCCTGCCCATGACCACAAAGAGATTACTAACGCTAGGGATAATGCGTTATCTAGGGTCACTAACGCTGCTAACAATAAGTAAACAGGGAAAGCAGGAATAGATAAGAAGATGTTGGTGATAGACATGATAACTTTATCTACCCATCCACCTACATATCCACTTAAAATGCCAAGAATCGTTCCAATTGCCACAGTGAACACCGCGGATAAGAAAGCAATTTTTAAGACTGAACTGGTACCAGCAATAACTTGTCTAAAGACATCTCTTCCTAACCAGTCAGTGCCAAATGGATGTTCCCAAGATGATGGTAGATATTTATTAGCTAAACTGGTTGATTGATCATATGGGAAAATCATTGGTCCAAAGATTCCCAATAAGACAAAGAACATCACAACAGAGAATCCAATAATTGTCTTTTTGCTGGAGAAGATCTTCTTTAAGGTATTAACAAAACCAAACCAAAGATCTTTGAGATACATCTTTGCAGAGGTGAGAAATACTTTGAATTTACTATTTTTTTCTTCCATAACTATTTCTCCCTCACCCTTGGATCGATGAATGGATAAATCAAATCAACGATTAAGTTGACAACAATAACCATCGCAGCGGAGAAGAATATCAATCCTTGAACAACCATATAATCCTTATTCACAATACGGTTAGAAATCTCTAAGCCAATACCAGGATAGTTGAAGATTGATTCCATCAATGTCGCTCCACCAAATAAGGAGCCGAATGATATACCTAACATTGTTACCAAAGGTAACAAAGCATTCTTATTAACATATTTTCTTCTAATCGTTCTTTCAGATAAGCCTCTTGCTCTAGCGGCCAAGATATAATCTTCGCCTAAAACACCGATACAACTACCACGCATGTGCAAAATCCATGTTCCGGTTTGCACAATTGAATAGGAAAGGATTGGGAGGAATGCGTAATAGAGAACGCTACCGATGAATGGGAAATTAAATCCCGGCGTCACATTAAAGGCATCATAGTTATTCTGGGTTGGGAACCATTTCAATGTATAGCCAAACAAGATAACTAATAACAAAGCGATTAAATAATCTGGAATGGAACCACTGACAGCGATATAGCCAGAAGCAATCTTGTTAGCAATACCATTTCTTCTTGTTGCGATATAAGCACCGACCTTAGTGCCAATGAAGAACGATATAAATAACGCTACTGAAGATATGAATAATGTCCATGGTAAACGTGTTCTAATTAAACTATTCGCGCTAACACCTGTTTCTAGATACGATTCACCAAGTTGTCCTCTTAAAAGACCACCAATATATCTAAAGAAAGCGTGGAACACATCTTCATTAGGATCATAGTTCAATAATTGTTTGGCTAATTGATAAGCACGATCATAAGTAATGCCTTGAGAATTTTGTAATTTCAATGCATAGAGTTCAAGGATATCACCAGGAACTTTACGCAAAATAAAGAACAACAAAATTGTTGATAAAGCTAGGGTCAATAAAGAGATCCCGATTTTGGCAAAGAAATACTTGTACTTCTCAAAGAAAGCACCGATTACTTTCCAAAAGCTTTTCTTATCTTTCCTTTCTAAATTTTGTTGTTCGTTTTCCATAAAAATTTTCGAATTTTAATTAATTTATAGGGTTTTTGCCGATTATTTTACTGGTTTGTTTGGTTGATAGACACCAAAGATAATGTTGTAGTTTGTTGCGAAAACAAGGTTTGTTCTAGCTACTACAAAGAAGTCTTTTGTATTGACCGCCGGAACATATGTAACGTTTGAATCGACAGACCATTTGTCTCTGAATGGAACACCTGTGATATGGGAGGTGTTAAGTGTTGACGCTGTGACGTTTTGGAAGAATTGAACACCAAGGTTCATTTTTGCTAAACCAGTATTGAAGACATCAACTAAATAGGTCAATTGATTTGGATCAACTGAATAGAAGGAGTTGATATAATCAGCAAATTCATATGTATTGGTGTCACCATCAAGACCATCAAAGACCAATCTTGGTGAACCTGCTTTTTGAGTATCGAAATAGTTATTTGGATATCTATCAACGTGAACCCATTTGGAATAGATATTAGCAAATTGGTTATATGAACCGGTTGGATATGAGAAGGACATATTTAAGTCAGTCCATTCAAGTGTTAAATCATAAACGCTGTTTTCTTGTTCAGCATTTCCATAGAACGCTGCTGATTTTAACAAGTTAACTTTGATACCGAACTTCTCTAATTGAGCGGCAACTGCTTCACTAGCGGTTGAGGAAATATCATGTGATGATGGAGCACCTAAAGTTAAAGTAACTTGGCTACCATCTTTCATCCATTTACCATCTGTTTTTACCCAACCTGCTTCTGTTAATAATTGAGCGGCTTTATTTTCATCGTGTGAATATTTTGGTAAGGCTTCGAAGTGATCTTTTTTCATATATCTTTCAGCTTCACTTGCCGCCATACCGATTAATGGATAATAGCTTGTTGTGCCATACGGGTTAGCACTTAATTTAATTTCTTCACGATCAAAGATGTATTGGAAAGCTTCTCTAACTTTAATGTCGTTGAAGACAGCCTTCTTAATGTTGAATGTTAGACCAATTGATCCTGGGTCATACATCTTTAAGTTAACGAGGTCTTCATTGCTTAAAAGCATACTTTCTAAAGTATCTTGTTGAATGAAACCATCATAATATGTGACATAGCCATTAGTGATTAATGAATATGTTTGGTTCAAGTCATTGGAGGAATAGAGTTTAACTTTGTCAAAACCAATATTGGCGGCATTCCAATAGAATTCATTTTTCAATAATAAGATTTGTGTTGCAGAGAATGTTTCTAATCTAAATGGACCGGTGGCGACATACCAAGATGGGGAATATTGATAGAAGTTATTTCTAATAACATTCATTCTGACGATTTGTTCATCAGTAGAGAATCTATTAAAGGCACCCCATAAAGCTTGATTGGTGTTTAATGGTGACGCCATAACGATGTCATAAACTGGATCAACATATGCAGCAAATAAATCGTATTTAATTGTTCCTGATTTATCTTGTGCAAGGAGTAATTCCTTAACTGTGTTAACTGGTTCTTTGACTGGATTCCAGATGAATTCCACTGTCTTTTCATCAACCACTTTAACACCCGCCATATAGTTGGATGATGTTGGGTGAATCATATAATAATAGGCCCAAACATCTTTAGCGACAAAGTCTTCACCATTTTGCCATTTAGCGTTATCTCTAATTTTCACTCTAGTGATGGTCACTTTGCTTTTGCCTAATCCTGAATAATAGTCATAAGCATCTTGGCCCATAACATCTTTATAATCTTCCATGTTCTTTTCTTCGTGAGTTGGCATTTCTGCTGCTAATTGACAGAAAATTTCATCTGTGGAACGAACATAACGATATAGACCTTCAACAACGAAATAGTTAAATGCTTCACAGCTGGTGTTGCTGTTATAGTGATTAACTAAACCACTTGTTGTCCATGTTGTAACCATTGAGAAGGAGTTGTCGGTGTTTTTGCCATTGGTAATAGGGGCTTCCGGATCGTATTGCCCTCCACCACCTCCACCACCACAAGCAGTGACAAGGCCTAGCGTAGTAATTAATGTAATAAATACTTTTTTGCTAATTGATTTCATGATTAATCCTCCTAAAAGTAAATATTGTTATAATCTGCTAATTGATTGATTTTTAAGTTTTTAACGCTGTTACCGTTTGCTTCAACATCTAAATATTTGTTTGTATCAATGAGATTGGTAAAAGCGCTAAGAGTTGTGTCGTCATTGACATTGATGTCTAACATATTTCCATCAAGGGAAATGGTTAATTTGTATTTGGATGCTGTTTTTGCAAGAACTTCACACATATATCCATCGGAATCATTTTTGATTGTTAGATATTTCTTGCCAGCTTTGGTAACCATGCCAATGAAATAAGCATCACCACCATGAGTGATTTTCAATCCTATTCTATTGGTATTAACCACATCTAAATCAGCGGTAATTAAATTGCGTGTTAATTTGACGTTAACATTTTCGTTAGCAGTATAGGTTTTATTGTCTTTATAAATTAATCCTTTATTTAATAGACGTAAGAGTTCTTCGTCTAATCTTGATCTTAGTGTTCCATCTTCATCTTGATAGACTTCATGAGGAAGATTGAGATAGCCACCCCATACACTTGTGTTGTATTTATAGTTGAGCCATCCGTAATAGTAATACTTATCGCCTACTTCGTTAATTTGAGCAGCGTGTAAGTCTTCACCATCAAGATATAATTCTGGTTTTGATTCCCAATCAACATCTTTAATGTTTACACCTTTGTCACCAACACGATAGGCAAACTTACCAACATTACCTTTAGTGCCGGTGCCATAAACTGAATAGAAGACATACCATCTATCGCCAATCTTTTTGATTTGTGGACATTCAGGATCTCCTCTTCCCTCAAATCCAATCAATGTATAGCCCTTAGGAGCAAATTCACCTTTGTTATTGCCAATATATAATTGGATAGATTTTCTGCCAGAGGCTTTTAGTGAAGTATGATAAACAATCGATACTGTATAATAGCAATCATCTTCAGCGTTATAAATCATATCTGGGTCACGACCGTTATAGACTGTGTCATCGTAATATGCCGCAAAACGATATTTGAACAAATCATCTGTTGGATCAACATATGCTTCAGTGCCGTTACTCCATGTATGTAAATCACTACTAACTGATGTAGTAATATGGTTAGCCATACCTTCAGAAGAACGATAGAAGCCATTTTTATCTTTGAATACATTTAGCACAAAATACAAATCTTGCTCTGGTCTACCTCTTTCATTCATTTGAATCGGTTCATCGACATAATGAATCATGTCAGTTGAGGTAGTAAGCATGGAACGATAAATATCATATCTATCAGAACCAGATTGGTTACCAGTTGAGAGATAGAACATATGCATTTTTTTGCTTTGATAATCATAGAATGGGTGAACATCGCCATAATAACCATTAGCAGCATGATGCAAAATCATCTCATTTAAGAGTGTATAATCAACGACCGGGTTATAGCTAACGGTTGCATTTCCATCGATGACAAAATAGATGTTGTCTCCTCTTACTAAAGCGACATCATTCGTATGAAAAACACCATCAGAATCCACTTCTTTTTCACAAATTAATGTGTCATTTTTAAATACGCTTAAATGAGCAGAACTACCATTAATCAAATACACGCTACCGCTAATTCTGGCGGTTCCTGCTTCAGGAGCAACAAAGCAACGTGTCGCAGAAGCACCAGTCACGGATGTCATTTTATCTTGATCAATTTCTGCGCCATTTAACTTAAATACACCACTCTCAAATAAAAGATTGTTGTACTCGCTATCAATCTTAGCCAAATAGTAGAAATTGTTATAGCCTTGTTGGGTGTTTTCAATGTAACCATCAGAGGCACGATAAAGTTTTTTGCCAATTAATTGGTCAGATTTTTTGTATTCATAACGATAAATGTCTTTATAGGTCATTTTTTGTTCTTCGGGTGGTATATTAGGGGTTGGGTCATCTTGGCCTGAATCATCTTGGCCAGAGTTATCGTCTGGAGGTGCAACATTATTTCCACAACCAACAACCAATAGAGAAAGAGATGTTAATAAGCAAATTACTTTTTTATTCATCTTTTTTTAATATCCCTCCTTGTTTTAATAATGCTAACCACTATAACAATGAGCATTAAAACCATTGAAATAATCGTGATATAAAACTCCGCAGAGAAAGGAGTCACGATAAAAATCATGATTAAACTAGCGATAAATAGAAATAACGCTAATTTGGTTAAAATGCTCGTGTCTTTAAAATTCATATTATTCCTTTACTTTTATATCTTTGAATTGAACAGAAGTGTTCATGCAATAGACACCAAATTCTCCTTCAGGAATATTAAAGATTCTGGCGGACATTGCCACCTCATCATTGATATAAACTTCTAATACAGATTCTTGCATGATGATTAAGACTTTATTTTCCACACCTGGTTCAATTTTTAAATATCTTTCAGTGTCCGCTTCTAGGTGGATAGCCCAATCTTTTCTTGGCCATTGATCCATCACTAAACGATTGAATCTCGGTTCAATTTTTACGTGATAAAAACTGCTACCATTGTCGATGGAGCGGAGAACAAAGCCTAATTCACCTCTTAAATCAGAAGCGATAAATTTTGCTTCAATTTTGCATGTATTAGGAATTTGTTTAAACATTAGTTGGCTCCATCCTTCATCGCCTAAAAATACTTTATTGGCTTCTAGATGGACTTTACCTAATTGAGATGATTGTTCTAATTTAAATTCTTTATTAAATGCGTTTTGAATTTCTTCTGGGCATTTCACAACAAGCTCGCCATTAGGTTTTTGAACGATTTCATGAGGAATGATATTTCCACCCCATTGCCACCAATCAAAGTCTTGCTCGTTATTTTTAATTGGATTCCAACCAAAGATAATTCTTCTACCTTTATCGTCTAAATAACTTTTAGCAGCATAAAATGCATGTCCATCAAAGGTATTCACCATTGGAGTGTACCACGGGCCATTTGGATTTTTACTCATGCGGTATGTAGTAGCAATCTTATCAGTGAATTCACTAAAAATGAGATAGTACCAATCACCCATTTTGAAATAATCTGGGCATTCATGAGTGAAATATGCATGTGGATAATAGAATGGTTCTTTATCTAATTTCCATTCATTTAAATCTTTGCTTCTGGCGATGAGAGTTAATCCTTTGGAGTTGATTGGATTATTGTTTTTATCTCGACCAGCGATAAGTATATTAAACTCTTGTTTTTCTTCATCAAAATAAACAAACGGGTCTCTAAAGTCATGCATTTCTAAATAATCAGGTGCTTCAAAAATGAATGATTTGTCTTTTTCCCAGTGAAGAAGATCTTTTGAAGTTGCTTTTAAAATCTTTTGCTCTGGGTAGCCTTGTTGTCTTAAATGAGGATTATGACCAGTGTAAAAAATGACATATTCATCATTATGCTTAATAATTGAACCAGTAAAAACATAAAGATCTTGTTCTTCTTTAGTTCCTCTTAATAAAACTGGTCCATGATCAACATAGTTCACTAGGTCTCTTGTAGTTAATAAACACCATGGACAACCTTCCCCTTCATTAGGGATGTCACGATAATCTCTTAAATAGAAAAGTTTAAACTCCCCATCTTCAAAAAATGGAATAACATCAGCACAAACTGATTTTCCAGTGGAACGATAATAAACTTTACTCATAGAGTACCTCCTTTTCAATTATCAATGCAAACGTTTGCATACAACTGAAAGAGAAAGAAATTTGTTTAAAATTCGTCAAAATCTTTCTTCATTTCTATTATTTGATAACCAATTAAAAATGTCAAAAGGTTATTGTGTTGCAAAACGTTCATTATTTGGTTTTATATAGTTATATTTGAATAAAATTTTTAATTAATTCTTCTTAATTTGTTCTAATTTTTTAATATAATTGCAGATTAACTTTGAGATAAACAAATGCCCTTCATCGTTTGGGTGTAATCCATCTAAAAGTAATGGGTTATTCTCACCTTTTCCAACCTCTTCTTTTATATCTAAAACTCTAACGTTATACTTCTTAAAGACTTTTAACATAGCGTCTCGATATTCCGGAAGCGTTTTTCAATGCAAACGTTTGTGTGATTTTATAGATATTTTGTTATAAAATATAGTCAATATGATTACCAGTAAAGATGTCGCAAATAAAGCGGGGGTTTCAGTTTCTACTGTTTCACGTGTTTTTTCAAACCCAAAAATGATTAGTGAAAAAGCCAGAACAAAAGTTTTAAAAGCTGCAGAAGAACTCCACTACATTCCAAATACCACCGCCAGAAATTTAAAAATGAACATTAGTAATACTTTTGGCGTTATTGTATCAGACTCGGAAAACCCATTTTATTTAAAGGTAGTTAGAGAATTTAATCGTTTACCAAGTAATAAAGATATCAAAACACTAATTATGTTTTCAGAAGAAGACTCGGAAAAAGAGTATTCAGATATCATTTCTTTAGTGTCTTCAAAAGTTCAATCAATCATGTTTACACCCACAAGTGAATCCAACGAGAAGATTGAGACACTCTTAATATCAAACCAAATTCCTGCTTTGCAACTATATCGTAAAAAATTTAATGCGATTGATTCCTTGATTATGGATGATGGCTATGGAACATATCTTGCCACAAAAGAATTAATTCAAAACGGTCATAAAAATATAGTGTTATTAGACTATAAATTATCGATCCCAACTCATAGGGATGATGGCTATAAAAAGGCTTTTCAGGAAGCGGGATTAGAATATGATCAAAAGAATATCATTAAGTTTTCGTTTGAAGATGATTTTTATGGTGTTATTTATAATTTATTAAAAAATAAGAAACATACAGCATATATACCTACAGGTGATAAGATGATTCATACATTATGTCGTTGCTTAGGGGACTTAGATTTAAAGATTAAAGAAGATGTTTCTGTCATCGCATACGATGATGTAACAATGGCAAAATATATTAATTTAAGTGCTGTCTCTCACCCGTTCCAAGAAATCGCCAGCACCGCAAATAAAATTATTCAAAATAGAATTGAATATCCTGATAGCAAACCACAAGAAGTCTATTTAAAACCATTCTTGATTAAACGAGATTCTGTTAAAAATATTAAATAAATATGAAACGTAGTGAAATTAACAAAGCCATAAAGCGTTTAGAAGCGCTGTGCAACAAGTATCATTTTGTGTTGCCACCATTCTGTCATTTCGCCCCTGAAGAATGGAAAGAAAAGATTAAAGACTACCAAGAAGTAAAAGACTGTATGCTTGGATGGGATATTACTGACCAAGGTTTAGGTGATTTTAATCATTGTGGTCTATCGTTAATCACTATTAGAAATGGCAGCCAACAAATGCCTGAGAAATATCCAAAGGTCTATGCTGAAAAGATTATGGGGCAAAAGGAAGGACAAGTATGTCCACTTCATTTCCATTGGTATAAGACGGAAGATATTATCAATCGTGGGGGTGGCAACTTATTAGTAACAGTCTATAATTCTTTAGAAAACGAAGAGATTGATTATATTAGCGACGTAAAAATTATTAGCGACGGAAGAGTGTACTACGTCAAAGCTGGAAGCACTATTTGTCTTCACCCAGGTGAATCAATCTATATCTATCAGAAGTTATATCACTCATTTACTCCTGAAATAGGTCATGGAAATGTCCTAATCGGTGAGGTAAGTCAATGTAATGATGACAACATCGATAATAGGTACAACCCTCCACTTGGAAGGTTCCCAAAAATTGAAGAAGACGAACCTCCTTACAGATTACTTTGCAACGAATATCCAGATTAAAATAATTTAAAAACACCGCAAATCTCACATATTTTTTGAGAAAAACGGTGTTTTTTGTAATTATTTAATTAAGTTCACAATTGATTTAATCGCTGAACAGATTAATGTTCACCATAATACAGCCTTATTGATGAGGCGCAAATTATTTGAAACGGTAAATGATTGGCAAAATAAAATAAAATTAAGTGGAGTAGTATTTATTGATGAAATCTATACATTTGATTCAGAAAGACCAAAAAATCATTTTGGAAAAAATCAAAGAGGAATAACTAAGGATAAATGCTACATATTTCTTGCAATTGATCAATCTAAACGAATGATTATGTTTTTGATTGGAAGAGGAAGACCAACAAGCAAAAAAATCAAAGATGCATTATTACCTCATCTCGCCGAAGGAACTGTAACAAAAATAATTCACGATGGTTTACATTCTCACGCTAAAGCAATAAAGAAAGCTGGAGTTAAAGATGAAATACATAAATCTATTGTTAAAGATGAAGAAACGTTAAAAGCGATGCTTCTAATTAATTCGTTCTGTGCCTGGGTACAAAGATATTTATCAAGATTCACAGGCATGGATATAGAATATTTACAAGATTATTTAAATTGGTTTGTTTATTTATTCCGCTGCAAACAGCAAGATGAAACCTGGCCAAGAGATGAAAGGATACTGAGGCACATATTGCTCGCTGATGTTGAATTAAAAAGAAGCAATTTAGAATCAAAAAGAGAAAAATCCAGAAAAATAATTAAACATAAAAAGGGATGGAAGCCAAAGAAAAAGAAGACACTATGTGAGAAATAATGCCTTCATTTTTTTGTTCTAATTAGATAATATCTAATAACTTTTATCACCAATTTGGTGTGCTGCTAGAACAATTTTTAAAAAAATGCTATTCAGTAAACATTGCTGTTGATAAGTATCTTTCACCAGTATCTGGTAATAAGACCACTATTGTTTTGCCGTCGTTTTCTTCTCGTTGGGCAAGCTTAATCGCAGCTTTCATAGCAGCGCCACTAGAGATACCGACAAGAAGTCCTTCTACTCTTGCTGATTCTCTACCTTGTTCCATTGCTTCTTCATTACCAATAGTGATGATTTCATCATAAATGGATGTATCTAATGTGTTTGGAACAAATCCCGCTCCAATACCTTGGATCTTGTGTGGTCCTGGAGTGCCTTTAGATAAGACAGGAGATGTTTCTGGTTCCACTGCGACAACTTTGATGGTGGATTTTTGTTCTTTTAAGAATTTACCTGTACCTGATATAGTTCCACCAGTGCCAACACCAGCAACAAAGTAATCCAATTGACCATCTAAATCCTCGTAGATTTCAGGTCCAGTAGTTAAATAATGAATATTTGGATTAGCCATATTAGTGAATTGAGATGGGATAAAGGAATTAGGAATCTCCTTAGCAATCTCTTCTGCTTTGGCAATTGCCCCTTTCATTCCTTTTGCGCCTTCAGTTAATACTAATTCTGCTCCATAAGCTTTTAATAAGTTTCTTCTTTCTACAGACATAGTCTCTGGCATAGTTAAGATGATTCTTAGTCCTTTAGAAGCTGCGACCATGCTTAAGCCAATACCAGTGTTACCACTAGTAGATTCCACCAAGACTGTATCTTTATTTACTAATCCCTCTTTTTCAGCTTTTTCAATCATCGCTTTAGCGATTCTGTCTTTTACACTGCCACCAGGGTTAAAATACTCAACCTTTGCAATGAGTCTGGCTTTTAAACCATATTTTGCTTCAAGATTGGTAAGCTCCACTAATGGGGTGTGACCAATCAAATCTGTAATTTTTTGATTTACTCTCATAAAATTAGTCTCCTAACAATGAGAACATCATAAAACTATTTTGTTAAAAAGTGTTGAATGATGATAATTTTTTTATTTGTAAAAGACTCTTCCTTCTTTAATTTTCTTTTTTGGATACTCTTTCATTAATGAATAGCCAACAATAACATGGCCTACACCAACATAGTCATCAAAGTCTAAACCAGTAAAAGATAATAGTTTTCTAACTTCTGCGTTTTTAATCTCCTCATCAGCGCGATGAATCCAACATGAACCCAAACCTTGATTGGTGGCTTCTAATAACATATTTTCAATCGTGGCTGCACCATCGTGGATAGATAACCCTTTTTTATGAGCAATTACCAACAATATTGTTGGAGCGCCATAAAATGTATCACCAGGAAACGGGAGACCAACGGTCATAATCTTTTTATTAATTTTTGCTAAAGCATCTCTAGTTTCTTTATCACTAATAGCGATAATAACTGGAGTCTGTCTACCCATACCGCTAGGGGCTAATAAACCAGCTTTGATAATTTCATCAATCTTTTCTTTTTCTACTGGACGTGAATCAAATTTACGACACGCTCTTCTTTGTTCGAATAGTTCTAACATATTTTCTCCTATTTTTTAACATAATAAAGCTTAATATACGGTTATTTATCCTTGTGGATGTTTTCGATTGTTTCAGTGCTTCCACCACCAACATCATCAGGAGCGCGCAATTCACCTTTATCAACTAGTTTCAAGAATGCATCTACAACATCTTTAGTTAATTGTGTGCCAGAAGCTTCTTTAATAATAGAGACTGCTTTTTCAAAATTCATACGTGGGCGATAAGGACGATTAGAATACATAGCGTCAAAACAATCAGCCACCGCGATGATTTGAGCAACGCGTGGTATCTCATCTCCCTTTAATCCGAGGGGATATCCTTTTCCATCGGGTCTTTCGTGGTGTGATTGTGCTCCCACAGCGATTTCTGGCATTATGCTAATGTTTTCTAAAACCTCATAGCCTTTTGTTGTATGAGATTTAATAAGATCATATTCTTCATCATCTAATTTGCCTGGTTTTTTAAGAACATTATCAGGTACACCGACTTTACCAATATCATGCATAAGGGCAATATTATAATATTTTTCCACTGTTTCTTCATCATAGCCCAATTCTCTCGCTAACATTTCAGTATATTTGGCTACACGGAAAGAATGACCTTGAGTATATGTATCCTTTAAGTCAACAACCTTAGCAAAAGCTTCAATAATTTCACGAGTTAATTCTTTATCGCGTTTTTGGCGTTCAATTAAGCTTTCCATTTGATCAGCGCGTCTCGCTCCGAGATAGATACGCATACCTAATGCAATACCACCCAC
Organism: uncultured Bacilli bacterium; assembly: GCA_905235515.1. GTDB lineage: Bacteria > Bacillota_I > Bacilli_A > RFN20 > CAG-826 > CAJOLV01. Next base: position 31,399 of record CAJOLV010000008.1, read on the forward strand.
TAAGAAGGCTGCTCCAATAATGGAAATAACAACAACATAGTTATTCACATATTTGCGGACACCACTCATTGATAAATCTGTGCCAACATAGCAAACACATTTTCCATCTGAATTGAAAACTGGCTCATAACGAGTTAATAGCCAACCATATGTATCAACTGTTTCAATTGTTTCGATCTTTTCTCCAGCCAGCAAAGTAGGAATTAAATCTTCCCAACTCTCATCAAATTCAATGAGATCACCAAAATCACTACCTTTAACAATTTCACCCGTTTCTTCATCAACAGAGTCAAAATCAAAGACAACATGACAGCCATCTTCTTTAATTTGATAAACGTAAAGATATTGGAGATATGGCGTGTTTTTTATTATATTTTCTAATGAATGAAAGGTAGATTCATAATCTAAATCTTTGCCGTTTTCCATCCATGTATCAACTTTGTCACCATCGATAAAAGTGGTCGCTAATTTGGCGGTGTGTTCGATAATTTGGGTACGGTGCTCACGAGTTGTTCGGTTGATAATAATGACAGATGTGGCGACAATTGCGCCAACAGTTGATAACATTAAAAGCGCCAATAATGACATCAAAATCAAATGACGATGTTTAATATGTTTGGCGTTCTTTTTCATTTATCATTTTCCCTAAATTATTTGATGTAATTTAAACAATTATGTAAGTAATTATATAGATTGATTTTAATCAAGTCTAGTCGGCGTATTTAAAAATACTATTAAAAAATAGAGATTAGTTCACAATAATATGATACAAAGGCTTAGCTAAAAGCTATTGGTTGCACATTCAAAATACTTAAAAAACAAAGTCTGTCTTAGTGACATTATCACCATAAATGGTTTTGAAATCATTCTTCATGGATATAACGTGATAATTTGCAGTTTTCCAATCATTATTTAATTTATCAATTCTCTTTTCAAAAGACTCATCATCTTCTCCATATTTTTTAGCGTGGTCTCTAATATCATCATCAGCGACAAGCATAAAAGCTGCAGATTTATATTGTTCATTACTTAAACAATAATTATGCATCGCGGCATCGCCACCACTATTACCAAAAGATAAAACAGGGACTTTACCAATTTCTTGGGCAATTTGTTTTACTTTATTTGTTTTTAAATTTTTAATAATTAATTCATCAGTGCGGTAAAGTGTTTCATCACTTTGAAAGGTGTAATTCACAGCGTCTTCATCATTTTGTGCACTGCTTTTTAAAACAACATCCATCCCAATGACACGATTTGGAGCAATGTTAATCGATTCCACAAGAGAACGACAGATAAATCTATCTGAACCAGAAACCACATAGTATGTGAAATCATTTTGTTCTAAATAATTAAATACTTCTAACATCGGTTTATAAAATGATTCACCATATGTCATGTTATTAAAGCCATTGGCGCTCTTTTTAGCGTAATCTTTGACATAATTATCGAATTCTTTTAATGACATTCCGCTATAAGCTTTCGCGGCAGCATAAGCATGTTTCATATCAAAGCCGTGAGTTTCATCATATTTTGGTAATGATTTACCAGTGCTGACAAAATCTCTAATATCTTGAGCAGTTTCAACAACATCAGCAGGGGCTTTGTCTTTATAATTTTCATCTTCTAAGACACGATATTCTAATAGATTATATTCAAAATAAGTGGGGTATAATTCACCCACAAAAGTACCATCCATATCAAAAGTCGCAATGCGGTCTTCTACTGGGATATAGTTTTTTGATTTTTTATTAGTTACATCTTCAACATATTCTTTTAAAGTAGTTAAAGCTTCGCAGTCATTCCACGACTTGAATGTTTCTTTTTGTTTTTTATTAACGGTATTGCAGCCCGTTAATAACAAAGTGATTATTGATAACAATATTAATTTCTTCACCTTTTAATTTCCTCACACGCATTAAATTATAAATAAAATTTAAGAGATGTATAACGGAAAAGATATTGTAGTTAAAAATGAATCGATCAAATTAATCAAGTTAAAGTTTATATTCCTACTACAACTTGAAATTATTAATATCTCTACGCCGCTTTTCTCTTTTTAATAATAAATAGTATTAAACCAACCATCGTTAAACTTAAAATAACGGCAATAATGGCGGCATAGCCATTTTGTGTGAAAACGCGGTTGATAATCATATTTTGACTATTGTTATAGTGATTAGAATACGCTGCTTGTTTTCTATTCATATAATCAACATAATCAGATGAATATTTAGAAAGAATATAATCATAACGATCAACCAAATCATTAAGGGATCCAGCTTCTTCTAAATTATGGGTATATGTTAAATTCGCAAGATATCCTTGAGCATCAACACTTAGGCTATCAAAGGCAGCTTTTGTATCTGACCAATCTTGATTGCTGAAATCTGTTTCTCCAATTGAGAGGCATTGTATTTTTTCAAAGAATGTTTTTTTAAAGCCATTTAATTCAGCATAAAAACTTTCTTTTGGCATTAATTTAAACATCTTTGCGGAATTACTTCCATCTGTGGATACACAGAATTCATAACTACCAAAGACAATATACTTATTGCTATTTAAGACAGGCTTATTATCAATAACGGAAAAAACTGCTTTTTCACTTAAATCACTTGCTTCGACATAACATAATTTATTTTCGTCATCATAAGAAACATATTTTTCGGATACAGAGTTATATAAATATGTATTTGATTCATCATTAACAATGACTCGCTTCACTTGAAATTTTGAACGAGGAACACTCGCAGAAACTCCAGTAGTAGGAACATCGAGGATTTCACTAGCAATATCCATTGATAAATCATCAGTATCGATGACTTGGCCGATAAAACTTCCATCGCCTCTTAAAATCAAAACTTTATAACGATTTTCATCTGCATTGTCAGGTTCATCAATTGGATGATTATCAGTAATATGGCCTAGATAATATGTGCCTCTATAATCAAGCAAGGAATAATCTAATAAATGATATTGATTTGTTTCGGAACTTTCTTGAATAACACTAATATAAACACGATATCCAAATTCTAGATAAGTAAATGTGGCAATCGCATTTTTTCCAGTACCTGAAACGGCTATTGAAGAATAGAGGTTCTTTTCATTTTCATATTTAGAATGAATGGTGTATAAAGCATCAGTTGCTATATCATCAGATTCGTTTATATCATAATCATTACTAAACAAATAAAGATTGAATTCTAATCCTGATAAATCAACATCTTCCCCTTCATAAAATACAGTTCTATTAGGCTCACTAATATTATTTATATTAAAAACGTGTTGATAGTCATTTAAATTGACATATTTATAAAGGCGAACACCATAATCACCACTATGGCCACCATACCAGAATCTATCTCTGGTGGTTCCACTCGCATAAGTGATGCAAGTGTCATATTGTTCACCACTTCTTTGCATATCGAAGAAACTGTCACCATGGCTATTAGGAGTGATTTTCCATTGAGCGTTTTCATCGGAAGAATTGTTAGTAAAATATAAATCGCCATATAGATAAACTTTCCCTTGGCTATCATCCCAAGTTCCATCAGATTGTCTATAGCAGAGGTATTTATCTTTACAAATTACTTTGTCCCAATAATTGCTATATGTATATGTAAATTGGAAAGTGAAATAATTTCCAACTTTACCGACATTGAGTACTTGATAATCGCTTAATGAATTGGTGAGATAAAATTTATCATTCATTCCACTTTGGCTACCATAATCTCTCGCACATAAATAGATGGGATTACCACCAAAATGATCTAATACTCCACCATATTGATTGACGATAATGACTTTATCTCCGGCGTTTAAATCACTGATATCATCTATTCTTAAAAATAGACTATTGCTATTATTTGTGCTTCGTTTTATACCATCATAATGATTCGATTTTGGAATAGGAGCCGCCATTATTGTAGTGGCTATAAATGTTGTAATAATTTTGCTTAATAAAACCATAAAAATACACCTCTTCGCTGGTAATTTTATTATATATTTATTAAAAGTAAAATTTATTTTTAATGTGTTCTAGCAAGAAAACCCCACTTTTTTAAGTGGTGGGAGCATGTCACTCTAAAATACGTTATATGTTCTTTCTTATAAATCTTTCAATCTCATCAAAAGGAATCTTATCGTGATTAACTCCTCCATCGTATAAATCACAATGAGTAGCATCTTTCACTAATAAGAATTCTTTATTATCTCCTTTTAATAACTTAAAAGTGTCTTGTCCAAAATATAATGAATGGGCTTTTTCTCCGTGCACTATTAATACAGCATTTCTTATTTCAGAAGCATAAGTAAATAATCTATTGTTCATTAATGAAGTTGAGGCGGTAACATTCCACCCATTATTACTATTTAAACTGCGAGGATGGTATCCTCTTTCGGTTTTATAATAATCATAATATTGTTTTACAAACCATGGAGCGTCACTTGGATCATTAACGACACCACCCGCTAAAGCATAGGTGCCATTTTTAAAATCTAGTGTTCTTTGATTGTTAATAGCGACTCTTTGATTGTATCTATCTTCTTCATTATCGTTATTATCAAAATAGCCATTACCCACTACTCTAGACATATCATACATGGTCACTGCTACAGTAGCTTTGATTCTTGTATCAATACAAGCTGTTTGAATAGCCATGCCACCCCAACCACAAATTCCAATAATTGATATTTTATTAGGGCCGACATTTTCAAGATTTGATAAATAATCTATCGCTGATTGAAAATCTTCAACATTGATATCTATAGAATTCATATAATGTGGCTCGCCACCGCTTTCACCAGTAAAAGATGGATCAAAAGCAATAGTCAAAAAGCCTCTACTTGCCATTTCTTGAGCGTATAAACCACTTGATTGTTCTTTTACTGCTCCGAATGGGCCGGATATAGCAATAGCAGGAAATTTATTACCTTCTTTTGGCCAAAACATATCAGCCGCTAGTTCGATACCAAAATGATTTTTAAATGTTACTTTTTGGTGATTTACATTTTCATTTCTCGGGAATACTTTATCCCATTCATTTACTAAATTAAGCATTATAATCTCCTACCAAATTCATAGGCTTCTTTTAATCTTTCACTATTCTTTATTTCATTTGGTGTATTGAATCCGCCTAAAGATAAATAACCTTTAAGTTCTACATCATCAAAGCAATTTACCCAGCCTTGTAGTCCTTTAAGTGCACCTTCATTAACATGCGAAGATTCTTCTTCAGAAGTTGTAACCAAATAAACTTCTTTGAATTTGTTATCTCTACTAAATAAAGAATTAGCCCTATCAATCATCGTCTTCATTTGCCCTGACATTTCATAATAATAGATAGGTGTTGCCCAGACGATAACTTCACTATTGGCAATCTTATCGGTAATCGCATTTGCATCATCATTGATAATACATTTACCTAATTTTTGGCACGCTAAACAGCCTTTACAAAAAGCAATGTTTTTATCTTTCAAAGAAACAAATTCCACTGCATTCCCCGCTTCTTTTGCTCCTTTTTCCACCTCTTTAGCGGCAATCTCGGAATTAGAACCCGCTCTTAAACTGGTAGAAATAATTAACACTTTTTTCATAAACTCTTCCCCTTCATTTAATGGTTACTTCAACATTTGGTTTATCTAACAATGTTGTCAGTTCGCTTTTATTTAAATTGATATGTCCTAATTTTGTATATGACCAAGAATTAGAACCATAGAATATCGTTAGTTGATTTGATGAATATAAAACTATATCTCCTGGATTAGTTGTCATTTGAACATCATTACTAACTAATGTATGACCAATAGAGCCAACTTGTTCAAAGCCACCATATCGATGCATATCAATTTTTAATTCACCAAGTTCTTTTAACGCTTTAACGGATGCATTATTTTCCCATGTGATATTTTGTTCTTGCCTATCAATACTTAATATCATTTTATATTCCCTTTCTTCGTCTGCTGTTTCATTTTCTATAACTGAACTAGATTCATTGCGAGGCGTCTTGTCTTTCGGAGTGCATCCCGATAACAAAAATAAAGGAATTAATGTTAATAATAACTTCTTCATCATCTCTTCCTTTTTGGTAGTTCGTCTACCTTTAATGTTGGTTGAGGGCTTGGCCAATCCTTAACAGCGGCTTCACTTCCTGCTTTGATGGCTTCCTCATAATAGGCTTTTTTGAAATCAATTTGTTTTTTGTAATATTTAAGCTGTTTGATTTGTTCTTCAATACTTTTTTCTTGCTCTAAGATTAGCTCATATCTTTCCTTCAAGGTTTCATCACCTTTAAGCGCTAGATCAACATATTCTTTAATCTTTTTAATTGGCATGTTGATGTTTTTTAAACAATTAAGCATTCGTAACCACGCAAAATCTTTATCTTCAAAGATTCTTATACCATTAACACGTTTAACTAATGGAAATAAACCTTCCTTATCCCAATATCGAATTGTATATGTTGATACACCTAACATTTCCGCTACATCTGATATCGTATAACTCATTTTTTACCTCACAATTATAGTTTAAAAGTTAGAGTCAACTCTAAGTCAAGATGTTTTATGTTATGGATTGTTTGAATTCTTAAATTCCCATTAACTCTTTATGTGTTTTAGAAAACGCCAACATAAAAAGATATCTATCTTTGCGAGGTGAGTAATTCTTGTTAAAATATGTTAAGTAAGTATGAAAACAAGCGAAGAATATCAAATCTTTATTGGCTGTCACGATGCTCAAATAGACAATGAACTTGTCAAAGATCACGAATTGAGCGATGTTATATCGAATTTTTTTACGAGAAAAGAAGTTGATTTTTCATTATTAAAAATGGTCGGAGGATATTTATATAACGATGGGACATTCATCTTTGAAAACGGAGTAATTATTTCCATCGTTGGGGCGAAAGCAAAAGAAGTTGTCAAATTAGGCAAACTCCTCTCAATGTATATGAATCAAGAGTCTTCGTTAATCATTAGAAATAAAGTGGGAGCGAGGATATTGTAATATGGAGAAAATGAAATTTAGCAAAGGCTATAAATACGAGATTTTTATCGGTATAAAAGACAAGGATTCCTACGAAGAGGTTCTCAGTGTCGAAGATTTTAAAACCATTCTCCGCGAAATATGCATCGCTAAAAAAATTAATTTTTCTTTACTCACCCAATTAGGTGGATATAAGCACGACAAAGGATACACTACTGAAACGAGTCTAAGAATCATTATCATCGGTATTACCGAAAAGGAAATCGCTTTACTTGGCCAACAACTTAAAAAGAAAATCAACACCGACGCGATATTGATTACAAAAACAGAAATAGAATATATTTTTGCTTAATATATTTAATTGATGTTATATGCATTAGATGATGTCATGGTGCACGAAATACAGAATTCATAGCAATATGAGTCTTCATCGGCTACTTTATATAACTGAAAGGCCACAGCTTCTGAATTTTCAATACCAACAAATCTTTTGTTGTTAGAAAAATTTAAGTTTTTATTTGTAAACCTAGCCGAAGCTGCGTTTCTTCCAAAGCATTGAAAGACTTCACTATAAATGACAATAACGACTCGGTCGCCATTTGTTAAAGTATCTAAATCAGTAACTTTTTTAAATAGACCTTTTTCGATTGCGGCATATTGATTTGTCTCGGCTTCAGCAAGAACAACATTTTTGGGAGATAATCCAAAAAACCAATCCACGAAGGGACATAAAAAGTGACATGTTACCTAGCAATATTTATTTTTCTTCGTATTTATAATGTAATAAATTATATAATTCGAACAATATTTATTAAAATAAATAAGTTACTGGCAAATTATCTTTTTATTCAATTATATTGATTCTACCTGAGCCGGTTGGTGTCTCATAATCATATAACATATTCATATATCCTTTAAGGGCGGAATTTGCATTATTAATAACACCATTATCAAAGGATTTCATAAATTCCGCTAAAACGATATAATCTTCCGCGACATAGTCAACGATGTTAATTGAATCGTGAAACATTTTCATCCCGTTCCCGTCATTGCGAAGAATATAATTAAAACTCGCGACAGAATATTCTTTATCTTCATCTAGAGATTCATAACATTGCAATTCTTTGTTATAGATTTCGACATTTCTGACCTTGTATTCTCCGTCAACAGATACAAACATTCCTGTTTCATCTAAAACAACAGAAGAAATGGTCGAGGCGCTGATATCATATTTTAATCCAGCTGGTTGAAAGAAGCCTCCAAATTCCGCTGGTCGATCAGCTACTTCATCCCACTGACCAATAACACATGAGCCCATCTCTAATGCATCTTTAATAACCGATCCTTTAACTTTTACTAAGCATATTTGGTTACCAAAAGGAAAGACTGTTTTAGCATCCATATATGTGACATCTTTTGCAAAGATATTATCCCTAATACCTCCACCATTAACTAAAGCGAGGTCACAATCAATTTCTTTATATTCGTTAAAATACCAATATATGCTATCAGCGGCAAAATTTCCGAGATTGGTTTCTCTTGCTCTTATAATTCTTTGTTTCTGATTTTCAGCATTAACAATATAAAGGGGATTTTCTAAAGTCGCTATTTTGGTATTCATCTGCTCTTGAACTTCGTTAATGAGGTGCTCTTCTAATTGATGGACATCTTGATTAACAAATTCACTATCATCAATCATTTCCACTGCAATGGCGTTATTCTTATCAATGGTCAACTTTCCAAAATGAGTGAGATAACTACCAGTTTGAGTTAATAAACACGTTTGACCAACTTTGTTTGTCACTTCTTTACAAGGTAGAAAGGTGTGCGAATGACCATCAATATAAGCATCTATACCACTTGTATGATTAATAATACTGATGCTATCTTGGCCAACCGCGATTGCATCAGCGCCCACTCCGGTATGGGCTAAAGCGATAACAACATCAACTTTTTCTCTAATCTCATCAACATAATATTGGACTGTTTCATACAGCTCATTAGCATTACTTTGTCCAACAAATTCATAGATATATTCGCCTTTATCATTTTGAAAGAATGTTGGGGTTGAAGAAGTAATTGTTTCTGGAGTAGAAATACCAATAAAGCCAATTTTTGCACCACCGATATCAAATATCTTATAAGGTTCTAACACTAAATGCTCATCTGGAATCGACATAAAATTACAGGATATATAAGGGTAATTAGCGGTATCGACAAAATAATTAAATCCACCCATTCCAAAATCAAAATCATGGTTACCTGGAGTAGCGACATCAAATTGACATTTATTCATGATTTGAATCATTTCTTTTCCCTGGTCAATCGCGCCATAAACTGAACCTTGGACTTCATCACCAGCGTCAACGAGGAGAACTTTCTGATTGTTTCTTTTTAAATTATCGACATAGCCCGCAATATGAGATAAGCGTAAGCCTTCTTTTGTATTATCTATTTCATCTACATTACCAATATATCCGTGAATATCATTCGTGTAGATAATTGATATTTCTTCTCTTTCAATTTTGCTTCCACAAGAAACAAATAAAATAGAGAGTGGTAATATAGTTAAGAATTTAAATATTTCATTCATAAATGTATTTCCTTTTTATATTTTATTACAAAAAATTATTTCTATATTTTGATTTAATAGAAATTCTTCTAAAGAATCTGAATTCATCAAAACTTACAAGAAGCTGTTGTCTCGATAAATTAAAGAATATTAATTACTAATTCGCCTTTTTTATTTAACTCACGGATATCATTTAATTGATTTGGACTTAACGATTCTATTTTTTGTCCATTTAATTCGTATTCAATATTTGTTTGAACAAGATAATCTCTATTGAATGGATTTTTAATGGTGACATCCAAGTTGAATAATTTCGCGTGAATAACTCCGTTTTTGGATAAAACAAGAGGGATATGTGGTTTTAAATCAAAATAAACCTTGCCGTTTTGAAGTTTGAAAATGTGATACCCAAATAAAACTAGTTGATACATATTAATGATTAAAGGGATTATCAATACTATTTTTGGTTTCCTCTGAGAAACCCCACACTTTTCAAAGTGATGAGTTTTGATATATTCTTTATTAGTTACACTTTATCCACTACTGAATTTCATAATTCAATTAAGCGATTATTCATTTCATCAGCATCTCTAAAAGGGCGAGATTCATATTTAATGATATTCTCGTGTCCAAAGTGAATATCGGCGATAATAAATCTTTTCATTTTTAGGCCTTTCGTTATATACATTTTCACAATAAAAAAGATGAGTCAAGTGGCCCACAAAAGTTACCTTTATTAATTATATTAATACTAGAAATATAATAATATGGTGATAACTAGTGTAATTAATTAAAGGTAAATTTATTTTTCAATAAGAGAAGATTTCCGCTGTATGTCAAATGAATTATTTCGTTTTTCCGCCAGGACATTAATTTGTGAAATATTTAAAAATTTATTCCCTGCCCAATAATAATATTGATGGGGATTATAGCCAAGAACAAAACTTCTTAAATTGGAGATTATTGGAGAAAAATTGGAGAAAAAATTAAAAAATTGGAGATTATTGGAGAAAAATAAATTATAATAATGTCAACCCGCAGGAGACCGTTATGAAAGATTGTGATTATTTATTGAAATTAAGAGAAAATAACAAGATAGAATTCAAAACCGGAAAAGATAAAATACCACTTAGCTTATATGAAACCTTTTCTTCATTTTCTTTCAAATACACTTGGAGGTACTATCTACCTTGGAATAGAAGAAGAAAATGGAATTCCTAAAATTGTCGGAATTAATAATGCAGTTCAAAAGAAAAACCAACTAGCTAATGCGTTACTAAATAAATCTAAAGTTAGTAAAAATAGTTTTAAAGAAAGTGATATCAATATCATTAACACTAAAAACGGTGATGTTATTGAATTGATCGTCAATCCTGTTGAAAAAGAATTGAAACCGGTTTTTTTAAATGGTGACCCATCTCTAGCATATAAAAGAATAGACCAAGATGATTTGCTTTTAGATGAAGCAGAAATTAAGAGTTTAATAAATGATGCCTCTTTTGAAAAATTTGATCAAAAAATAAATGCCTTTAAATTGAATTACAATGATTTAGATAACAATTCGGTTGAATCCTTCATTGAAGATGTTAAGGCAGCTGGAAAAATATCAAACGCTAATAAATTGTCAAAAGAAGAGATACTAGCCAAAGTGGGAGCGCTAATTAGAAATCCAAATAACGGCGAATTACAATTGACAAATGGGGCAATATTGTTTTTAGGAAAAAGCTTAGATATTAATTCTCTTTTGCCAAACCTATGGTTAGATTATCAAGAAATCAAAGATGGTAATTCAAGATACAACTATCGATGCCACAACAAAGAATTAGAATCCGAATCAAACATTTATACTTTTTTTAAGAAAGTAAAAAATAGATTGCTTGATATACTTCCTGCGCCATTTACACTAGTTAATGGCCAAGAGGTTGGCAAATTAAAAATGGAAGAAACAATAAGAGAGGCGTTAGCAAATTCTATTTCCAATTTAGACTTATTTTCACATGAAGGTCTGATTATTAAAAAATATCCAAATGCCCTATCGATTGTAAACGCAGGAACTATTTTAATTGGATTGAAACAAGCGCTTGTAGGCGGAAAATCTTTACCAAGAAATCCAAACATAATGAATTATTTTTTAGCAATGGGAATTTCTGACCATGGAGGTTTTGGAATACCAAATATCTTTGAAAACATGGAATTATTACATTTTTCAAAACCGAGCTTAGAAGAAGACATATCAAACAACGAAACAAAATTATTGCTCGATTTAACTTTGTTAAAAATCCAATTAACCGCCGAAGAACAAAAAGTCATTTTATATGTTAATATGCATCCAGATGGCTTAACCTCTTTTGAGTTAGCAAATTATTTAAAATGTTCAAAAGAAAAGTCTAGACAATTGCTAAATAAGTTGAAAGAAAACTCTTTTGTTAAGGATAATGGCAAGAGTTCAAAAGGGAAAAAATACTTCCCAATTTAATCTTAATATTCAATATTTTTATCAGCCTGATCGAGGTCTGCTTGACTATAACCTAGAATAGTTATAACTGTTTCAAATATTCCTCAACGTTGAGATATTTAACATCTTTATATGTGGTGCTTTCCCCGCGATATATGACATTCCTACTGTTGATATGACCAAACTTATATTCAACAAGCTTGTTTTTCTCTATATCGATGAGGTGGACTGTTTGTCTGTCGTCAATTTCTTGGATGTGTTTGATTTCATATATTCTTGAAACACCTTTGTCATTATCGCTGACAACCATATCATCATAAATCAACAAAAAGTGCAAAAAAGTGCAAAAAAGTGCAACATGTTATTGCACTGGATATTTCACTATTCAAACTTACAATAGGCTTTTCTTATGAAACGGGTTTTATAAGCATCACTTCTGATGGGTCTGGAAAAATGAGAATTTAAGATAACTCAAAATACTAAGGAACATATCTTTATTTCAATAGGAAATCATTAAGCAGCGTTATTAGCCACTACTGTTAGTGCAAAAATATTTTATTTACGATAATACATCGCATCTTTATAGGAACCTATTTTAATAATCTTTCCTTCTTTTAGGAGTTTAGTCAAAACAGTTTCGACAAGGTTTTCGCTGACATCTGGGAGTTGCACTAATATTTGTTGCTTGCTTAGGGGCACAAAAGTATTCAGCAAAGTCTGTTCAATTCTTTGGCTCTTGTTAAGTTTCTTATCAATTTGATTAAAGACATTCTCATCTAAGAGTTTATAGCAACGATATAAAACTTGAATCATATAAAGCATGAATGGCGCATAATCATTTTGATTTTCGTGCCAGTCAATTGATGATTTATATAAAGCTTCGTAATATTCCCCTTTAGTGTCGTTAATAACTTTTTCGATAGATATGAATCTTCCAATATCAAAACCAGCTTTATAAAGGAGTAACAAAGTCAATAGTCTTGACATTCTACCATTACCATCATCAAATGGGTGGATACATAAAAAATCTAAAATGAAACAAGGAATAAGCAATAATGGATTTATCTCAGGATCATGAATGGCCTCATTATAGGCAAGCAAAGCTTGTTCCATTGATTCTTTAACATCTTTTGGAGGAGTAGGAACAAAAATAACATGGTTCTTACCATTTCTTTTTTCGCTTATGACATTTGGCTCTTTTTTATAATTACCACGACCACCGACTTCCGCAACGTCGAGGAGTTGTTTATGAAGCGCTAAAATGGATGTTTCATCAAATATAATTGTCTCGTTGAAATTATGAATGTTGTTAAGCGCATTTCTATAACCGATGATTTCTTTTTCAGGATGGGTATAGGCAAAATCATCTCCATTAGCGATATCATTAATTCTTTTTTCGGTTGTATGAATATTTTCGATTGCGTTACTCGCTTTAATAGAATCTCTAATTGCTTTCTTTTTGAGTCTGTTA